>DATLGV010000548.1:0-3985 GCA_035540275.1 Acidovorax sp.
AGGTGGTGGAAGGCAAGGAGCCCGGCAGCAAGGTGACTCGCCGCACACCGGTGCAGCTGGGCGCACGTTCCCCCGGATGGGTGGAGGTGCTGGATGGCCTGAGCGCTGGAGACCTGGTGGTCACGGCGGGCCAGCAGCGCATCCGCAAGGACGGCACCGAGGTGCGCGTGGTGGAGCTGGGCAAGCAGGGCAACGGCGGCGCTGCGGCCGCAGCCGCGCGCCCGTTGCCCGGCGCCTCAGGCGCCGTGGCTGGGGCAGCAGGCCACAAGGCTGCTCCGCTGGCTGATGCGCCTGCGCCGGGGGCGAGCGTGGTGGTGGCTGGCAACGGGTCCGCTCCGCTGCCTGGCACCAGCCCCTGCCAGATGGCGGCGGCTTCCAGCCGAGCCATGCCCACTGGCGACCGTCCTCCCGTCTGACGGGCGACCCGTCATCACTTTCTGATGCCTCTGGACCGCCATGCAACTCGCTGAAATCTCGATCCGCCGGCCGGTGTTCGCCACCGTGCTGTCGCTGCTGGTGCTGCTGATTGGGGCGGTGAGCTTCACGCGCCTGTCGGTGCGCGAATACCCCAAGATCGACGAACCCGTGGTCACCGTCAGCGTGCGGTATGCGGGCGCGTCGGCCGAAGTGATTGAATCGCAGGTCACCAAGCCGCTCGAAGACTCCATCGCCGGGATCGACGCCGTGGACGTGATCACCTCCATCAGCCGCGCCGAACAAAGCCAGATCAGCGTGCGGTTTCGCCTGGAGAAGGATGCCGACAACGCGGCGGCCGAAGTGCGCGACCGCACGGCCCGCGTGCGCAACCGCTTGCCCCTCGCGGTGGACGAGCCGGTGATTGCCAAGGTGGAGGCCGATGCATCGCCCGTGCTGTGGCTCGCCTTCAGCAGCGATACACGCAGCCCACTGGAAATCAATGACCTGATCAACCGTATCGTCAAACCCCGTTTGCAGACCGTGACCGGTGTGGCCGATGTGCCGATTTACGGCGAGCGCAAATACGCCATGCGTGTGTGGCTGGACCCTGAGCGCATGGCCGGTTACCGCCTGACCACCCAGGACGTCGAAGACGCCATCCGCCGCAACAACCTCGAGCTGCCTGCGGGCCGCATCGAGTCGCAGCAGCGCGAGTTCAGCGTGACCTCGCAGACCGACCTGAAAACCCCGGCCCAGTTTTCCGGCATCGTGATCCGCACGGTCAACGGGTTTTCGGTGCGGGTGCGCGATGTGGCCCGGGTCGAAGAAGGCCCGGCCAGCGACCGCAGCCGCGTGCGGCTCAACGGGCGCGATGCCATCTCGGTGGGCGTGATTCGCCAGGCCACGGCCAACCCGCTGGAGCTGTCCAAGGGCGTGCGCGCCATGATCCCCCTGCTCAAGGCCGACCTGCCGCCGGACATCGGCATCGACATTGCCAACGACAACTCGCTGTTCATCGACCGCTCCATCAAGAGCGTGTACTCCACCATCATCGAGGCCGTGGTGCTGGTGGCCTTGGTGATCTTTGTGTTCCTGCGCACCTTCCGGGCGTCCATCATTCCCATCGTCACCATCCCGGTCAGCCTGGTGGGCAGTTTTGCGCTGATGGCGCTGGCGGGCTTTTCGATCAACACGCTCACGCTGCTGGCGCTGGTGCTGGCCATCGGCCTGGTGGTGGACGACGCCATCGTGATGCTGGAGAACATCTACCGCCACATCGAAGAGGGGCTCGACCCGTTTTCAGCCGCCATACAGGGCGCCCGTGAAATCGGCTTTGCCATCGTGGCCATGACGCTCACGCTGGTGGCGGTGTATGCGCCGCTCGCTTTCACGCCGGGCCGCACGGGGCGCCTGTTTGTGGAGTTCGCACTGGCGCTGGCCGGGGCCGTGGTGGTGTCGGGTTTTGTGGCGCTGACGCTCTCGCCCATGATGTGTTCGCTGCTGCTCAAGCACAACCCCAAGCCCAACTGGTTCGACCGTTCCATGGAGCGCTGGCTCACGGCCCTGTCGGACGCCTACGGCCGTTTGCTGCGCTGGATCGTCACGGCACGCTGGAGCGGCGCGGGCACGGCGCGCGGGGGTCTGCGGGGTGCGCTGTTCCAGGCCCGCTGGATCGTGCTGGGCGTCATGGCCCTCAGCGGCGCGGCGCTGGTGCTGATCTTTCCGGGCATGCGGCAGGAGCTGTCGCCGCTGGAAGACCGGGGCACCATTCTGGCCAGCGTGACCGCGCCCGACGGCGCCACGCTGGACTACACCAACCGCTATGCGCTGGAGCTGGAAAAGATCGGCAACACATATCCCGAATTCGATCGCGTTTTCGCCAACATCGGCAACCCCACGGTGGCGCAGGGCAGCGTGATCTACCGCACCGTGGACTGGGAAAAGCGCGACCGCACCACGCTGGCCCTGGCCAAGGAGCTGCAGCCCAAGGTGGCCGGCCTGCCCGGCGTGAACGCCTTTCTGATCACACCGCCTTCGCTGGGCCAGGGCTTTCGCTCGCGGCCGCTCACCTATGTGATCCAGACCTCGGACAGCTATGAAAACCTGAGCAAGGTGGTGGCCGCCTTCATGGCCGAGGTTGCGCAGAACCCCGGCATCGTGTCCCCCGACGTGGACCTGCGCCTGAACAAGCCCGAGCTGCGCATCGAGGTCAACCGCGAACGCGCCGCCGACCTGGGCGTGAGTGTGGAAGTGGTGGCCAAGGCCATCGAGACCATGCTGGGCGGCCGCACCGTCACGCGCTACAAGCGCGATGCCGAGCAGTACGACGTGATCGTGCAGACCGAGGCACGGGGCCGCACCACGCCCGAGAACATCGACACCATCTACGTGCGCGGCCGCAACGACGCGATGATTCCGCTGACCAGCCTGGTCAACGTGCGCGAGAGCGTGAGCCCGCGCGAGCTGAACCACTTTGGCCAGCGCCGCTCGGCCACCATCACGGCCAACCTGTCGTCCGACTACTCGCTGGGCCAGGCCATCACCTTCATGAACGAGACGGCCGCCAAGGTGCTCAAGCCCGGCTACACCACCGACCTGAACGACACCTCGCGCGAGTTCAAGAACTCGCAGGGTGCGCTGGGCGTGGTGTTTGTGCTGGCGCTGGTGTTCATCTTCCTGGTGCTGGCCGCGCAGTTTGAAAGCTTCATCGACCCGCTGGTGATCATGGTGTCGGTGCCGCTGTCGATGATTGGTGCGCTGCTGGCGCTCAAGTGGAGTGGCGGCTCGCTCAACGTGTATTCGCAAATCGGGCTGATCACCCTGGTGGGCCTGATCACCAAACACGGCATCCTGATCGTGGAGTTCACCAACCAGCTGCGCGAAGAAGGCATGGAGATGGTGGACGCGCTGGTCAAGGCCTCGGCCCAGCGCCTGCGCCCCATCCTCATGACCACCGGGGCCATGGTGCTGGGAGCCATCCCGCTGGCACTGGCCACGGGCGCTGGCGCCGAAACGCGCACCCAGATCGGCTGGGTGATTGTGGGCGGCATGTCGCTGGGCACCTTGCTCACCATTTTTGTGGTGCCCACCATGTACACGCTGTTCGCCCGCAAGGCGGTGCCGGGGGCCAACACAGCCGTGGCGGTGGACGCGCCGGCACACCCGCTGCACCCGCACGACTACGTGGCCAAGTAGCCTTCAATGAGGGAGGGCTGACAAGCCGTGCGGTTGAAGCCGCACAGGCAAGACAAGTCAAGAAAGGGTCCCGTCGGACCCTTTCTGTTTTCCAGTGCCTGCGTGGCCGGTGCTGGTAGAGCGGGTGGCGGCGCGCGGGCGACTCAGGCCAGCACCGACTGCACCGCGTCCTGCAGCTCTTGCCCGCCCTGGGGGCGCACCAGGCGGGCCACTTCCTGACCGTCTTTCAGGAACACCAGCGTGGGCCACAGCTTCACGCCGAACGTGCGGCCCAGGCGCTGGCCAGGGCCGTCTTCCACCTTGACGTGGGCAATATCCGCGCGGTCCTTCAGGGCTGCTTCGATCAGCGGCTGGGCGCGCTGGCAGTGGCCGC
>DATLGV010000549.1:0-18595 GCA_035540275.1 Acidovorax sp.
GCTCCAGGGTGCGGGCCAGGTTGGCGTTGGTCTGCTCCGCGTAGCTCCATTCGTCGTTGCGGATGGTCCAGATGGTGCGGGCAAACAAGGCCCCAATGCCCAAAGCCACCAGCAAGGCCAGCCAGATCAGGCGGTGGGAAAAGAACTGGCGAAACAAGGGCATAAGGATAGTTTGTAACTATTTTAAACAGTCGCCTTAACCGGGACTTAGCCCCAATTCACACCCTATTCCTCGGATTTGTCAGCGTCAATGCGCACCTGCCCGGATGGCCGCCGCCACACCTGCGCCGCGCACCTCCAGCCGGACCTCGTCCAGCACCCGGCCCTGGGCATCGGTGATCTGCACCAGATGCCGCCCGGGCCAAGGCAGCCAGGCCAGGCGGGGCCCACGGCCCAGGAATTTGCCGTCCAGCCGCCAGTGCACGGCGCCGCCCGTGGCGGTGAACTGCAGGCGCTGGCGCGTGGGCGGGATGTCCGGGTCCAGCGCGATCACCGTGCCGGACGCCGGGGCCGTGATGCGGGCGACGGCGCCGACCGGAGGCGCCTTGGGGGTGGCGGCAGCATTCATGGAGGCTTCCTGGCCTGTGGCGCCTGTTGAACGGGGCTCCACAGCCAGGGAGTCCATCGCAAACACCGGCTGCTGTGTGCCGGCCAGAAACCACTCATCGCGCGCAGCCTCCAGCGGCTGGGGGCCGCCTGCAGACGGCAACTGCCCCGGGCCGAACCGCACTGCGGCGCGCACCAGGCCCTGAGGTGCCTTGGGCGCCCGGCTGCTCTCGCGGGCGTGCAAAAAGCCCATCACCGCCGCCCAGATGGGCGCCGCACCGGTGGTGCCGCTGACCTCGTGCATGGCGGCGCCGCTGGCATTGCCCACCCACACACCCACGGTGTAGCGCTCTGACCAGCCGACGGCCCAGTTGTCGCGCATGTCCTTGCTGGTGCCGGTCTTGACCGCCGTCCAGAAGCGTGTGGACAGCACACTGTCGGTGCCGAAAGTGCGTGCGCGTGCATTGCTGTCGGCCAGGATGTCGCCCACGATGAACGCGGCACGCGGGTCGACGGCGGGCGCGAAGCGGGACTTGGCATCGGCCATGGCACTGAGCCGCCCGCCATGGGCGAGCGTGCTTGCAACAGGACTGGCCCGCCCGCCGTTGGCGAGCGTGCGGTAGGCGTTGGTCAGGTGCAGCAGCGGCACCTCGGGGCTGCCCAGCGCCAGGCTGTAGCCAAAATACCCACCGCTCTCGCGCAGGGGCAGGCCGGCGGCACCGAGCTGGTGGTGAAACGCGTCGGGCGTGACCATGACCAGCGTGCGCACCGCCGGCACGTTGAGCGACGCGGCAAGCGCCGTGCGCACCGACACCCAGCCCTTGAACTGGCGGTCATAGTTCTGCGGAATGTAGAGCCCGCCCGCCGTGGCGATCTGCGCGGGCGAGTCCTCCACCAGCGACGCCGCCGTGAGCCGCCGCTCTGCAATCGCCTCGGCGTACAAAAAGGGCTTGAGCGTGGAGCCCGGCTGGCGCAGCGCCAGCACCCCATCGACCTCGCTGGCCTGGCTGAGCTGGCCGGACGACCCCACCCAGGCCAGCACCGCGCCCGTGGCGTTGTCCAGCACCAGCACGGCGCCGTCTTCCACATGGCGCCCACGCAGCTCACGCAGGTGCTGCTGCAGGCTCTGCATCGCAAAGCGCTGCAGCGGTGCACGCAAGGTGCTGGTCACCCGCTGGGGCAAGGCACCGTCCTGATCCCGCTGGCGCAGCAGGTAGCGCGCAAAGTGCGGCGCCACCCCCTCGCTCGCATCGAAGGCGCGGCGCTGCAACGCGGCCGTGGTGAACAGGTCCAGCGCATCGCAGTCCGCGCGTGCCGCCGGGGCAGCGGGGGCGGCGCGGCTGTGTTGCATGTCGCGCAGCACGCCGCAGGCACGCTGCGCCACCAGTGCAGGCCGTGCGTTGGGCGCGCGCACCAGGGCTGCTGCCACCGCCGCCTCGCGGTCGTCCAGGCCGTGGGCCGCCTTGTCGAACAACGTGCGGCTCAGGGCGTCGATGCCCACCAGCTCGCTGCGAAACGGCACCAGGTTGAGGTAGGCCTCCAGAATCTGGTCCTTGCGCCAGCGCCGGTCCAGCACCTGGGCGGCCACCGTCTGGCCCAGCTTTTGCACCACGGTGCGCCCGCCGGGGCCCTGGCGCCAGTCGCCGTCGAGCAGGCCTGCGAGCTGCATGGTGATGGTGCTGGCCCCGCGCGTGCGCTGGTTCCACAGGTTGCCCCAGGCGGCCGCCGACGCAGCGCGCCAGTCCACGCCGCTGTGTTCAAAAAAGCGCTTGTCCTCGCTCAGCACCAGGGCCTGGCGCAGCGCGGGCGACACGTCGGCGAGCGGCACCCACTGCCCGCGCCGCACGGTGGCATTGGTGCGCAGGCGCTGCAACACCTCGCCCTCGCGCGAGAGGATCAGGGTGTCCGAGGGCCTGAAGTCGTCGCGCACCTCGTCAAACGTGGGAATGGCCCAGGCGCCCGAGGCGCAGGCCGCCAGCACCAGAGCGGCAGCCTGCGTTCGCATGCGCAAGATGAAGAAGGAAGCGAAGGGAAGGAACACAAACGCACAGAGATCAAAGCGCCATCAACGCGCCGCGCGCAGGCGCACGGCGTCGCACCAGCGCTGCGCCACGCCCGGCACGGTGACACACACCGCGTCGTGCGTGGCGGTGGTCACGGCGCGCTCCAGCAACTGGATGTCGGCCTCGTGCTGGCGCGCCACATGCGGGTCCTCAAAGAATACGGCGCGGTGACAACGGCGCTCCAGCACCAGGTCGGCAATCTGCGCATCGCCCCCCAGCGGCCCGCTGTTGAAGCGCTGCACCCAGGGCTGCCCCTGGGGCCAGCCCTTGCTCCACGCCAGGGCGTTCAGTCCCTGGCCCGTGGTGCCGGTGGCCACCCGGTGACGAAACTGCGACAGCACATCAAAGTTGCGATCTGCGAAGTCGAGCATGGCCTGCTTGCACGCGTCGTGCGCAATCAGCGCCAGCGTCTGGTTGCCATGGTCATGGAACCGGTCGGCCTGTGGGTCGGGCGCCAGCCCGGCGTGGATGCGCTCCATCTCGATCCAGTCGCGTGCGCTGGCCACGGTGGAGAGAAACGGCTTGCCATGGATCACGCACTGCCGCTTGAGGGCCAGCGCCTCGGGAAAGATGGAAGAAGGGTCCACAGGGTCGGTGAGGTAAATCGCGCCGTCGAGCGTGCGCCCTTCCCCCATGCCCACCACCTCTGCCACCACTTTCATCAGCCCACCGTCGCGCCCGTAGGGATAGCGCACCAGCGGGCGGTACCCCTGCAGCATGCCCGCAGCGACGATGGCATCGTGCGTGCGGCCCACGGCGTGCAGCCCCAGCTGCAGCTCCCGGATGCCCGCCTCGCAGGCGCGCAACCAGGAAAAGAGCGCCGCATCTTCGGTGCGGTGGTGCAGGCGATTGGCAGCGAGACCCAGGATCATGGCGGGTTGACTTTCTGAAAACGAAGGGATCGAAGAATCGTAAGCCTTAAGAGCGGCTAACAAAACTCAGCAAAGCGGCCCTGGCTAGGCGTTTCGCCGCAGGCAGTACAAGTAGTACGACAAGGCGAGACAACGACGCCAGGGGAGTTTTTTTAGCCGCTCTAATGAGTCAGCGATCGGAGTGCTCACGGTCAAACCGCCCCTCGGCCTCGGTCAGGTGTCGCAGCAGCACGTGCGATATCAGGTTGACGCCGATGCCGCCGAACACCACGGGCAGCAGGTACAGCGCAATCGTCAGCTCGGAACTGAACCACGCGTCGTCGGCCAGCGACGGCGTGCTCTTGGCCTGCGCGGCGATGGACTGCAACAGGTACACATCCACGCCCGCAATGAGCACCAGCGCCACGCCAAACCCCAGCACCGCCCAGCGCGAGATCGACCGGGTGACCAGCAGCAGCGCATAGATGCCCACCGGCAGCACCAGCGAGAACCCCACCAGCAGCCAGAACCGCAGCTCCAGAAAGACGCTGAGGCTCATGGCATGCGGGCCCGGGGTGGGCGATGGACACGGCGGTGCATGGCGGCGTTATGACGAAGTGGCGTTACGACGTTGCGGCTTATTTGGCCACCTGCACCTTCACCCGTGCGTTGGGCGACTCGCCAAACATCTCGGGCGCATACATGGCCTCGACGCGGCTGGGCGGCAGCGCAAAGTCGCCCGCGTTGTTCAGGCGCACGGTGTACTCCATCTTGACGGTGCCCTTGGGCAGGTACTCGTAGTAACTGCGGAAGGACTCAAAGCTGCGCTCCTCGAACGCGGGCCAGCCCGCGCCGCTCTTCTTTTCGCCCTGCGTGGCGATCTCGGAGTCGCGGCCCAGGCCGCTGCCCAGGATGGTGGCCCCGCCCGGGATGGGGTCGGTGATGGCCACCCAGGTCATGTCGGCGCTGGCGTTAACCTCCAGCGTCACGCGCAGCACATCGCCCCGCGTGTACTGGCCGGCGGGCAGCGACTTGTTGGCCTGCTCCACCGGGGTGATGGTCTTTTTGATCGCATAGCCCGCCGCGAAGGGCGCCTTGAGATCAATGGCCGCCACCGACTGCAGCGTGAGCCAGGGCTTGCCCGGGCCCTGGTGCGTGACGGCCAGCGGCTCCTTGCCGCCCGCCTTGCCTGCAGCACTTGCCCACGGCAGGAACATGCCGTTGTTCTTCAGGTTGCCCGGCGACGCGGGCGCACCGAACCAGGTGGTCTGGTGGGGAGCGCCGGTGGCGTCCGATGCCTTCACGCGATCGACCTTGCTCCAGTCCACGCTGGCGGTATTGCCGCCCATGCTGGCCCTGGTGGTGCCCGACACCGGCGTGGCCTCGAACTTGGCGCTGAATTTTTCGAGCGCCAGCCCGCCCCACAGATTGGCGGTGGTGGTGTGCCAGGCACCCGCCTGCTGGCGGCTGATGAAGCCGTTGGCGAGACGCCCCATGTCGTCCTTCCACGCCGGGTCGTCCATCACGGCGAGCATCAGGCGGGCGGTGTTCACGTCGCCGTTCTGCATCAGCCACCACCAGTAGTCGTCCTGCTCGGTGCTGAAGATGAGCTTGGTGCCCTGGAACGACAGGCGGCCGCGCAGGATCTGCATCGCTTCGGCCAGGCGCTTGTCGCGCTCGGGCACATCGGCCACACGCTTGAGCACATTGACCCAGTCAATGACCGTGTGGGTGGGCCACTGGTTGGGCGCGATGGTGATGCTGCCCACCATGCGGCCCTGGGCCTTGCCGTAGCGCGACAGTGCTTCGAGCGCGGCGACCTTGCGCATGTCCAGGTCCTTGCGGGGGCTCCAGAAGCTGCGCTGGATGCGGCCTTCCACAAACGCGATCAGGCCGCGCTCCATGGGCGCGCGGGCTTCATCGGGCAGGGCAAACGCGGGGTTGATGCTGGCAGCCTCGTGCGTGGCGGCCAGCACATAGGCCGTGAGCGTGTCGCTGCCCCGGTTGGCGTCGCCGTCGCGCGGCGGGAAGTAATTGGCCAGGCCATCGCTGTCGAGGTACGTGGGCAACTGAGCCACCACGGTCTGCCACAGCGCGCCGTCGCGCAGGCCCACGGCCTTGCTGGTCTTTTGCTCCAGGCAGGCAAACGGGTAGCGCGCCCACCAGTCGCGCAAGCCGGGCAGGCCTTCGGCCAGTTTGGGCTGCAGCGCCAGCCTGAGGCCGCCCCGGCCGGGCAATGCGTCGGCGGGTGGATTCACGTCGAGGTTGTAGCTACCGTCCACCTGCACCAGCGTGGCCTGCTGCACCGTGAGCGGCACCGCCTGCACGATGCGCTGGCGGGCCTTGAGGGCGTCGCGGGCGCCGCTGACCTGGTCCTTGGCTTCGATCTCCCACAGGATGGCCTCGGCGCGCGTTTGCGCCAGCTGCGCGGGGGCGGTCACGTCCCAGGCCACTTCACGTGCCTCTCCGGCCGGAATGTCGATGGTCTGCGGCTTCAGGTCCAGCAGCGTGGCGCGCGGCGCCACTTCCACCTTCATCGCGGCCTTGGTGGTGTTGCGCAGCGTGATCTGCGCGCGGAACTGGTCGTCCTCGCGCACCAGCGGCGGCAGGCCGCTGATGATCTGCAGGTCCTGCGCGCTGCGGATGCTGGTGCTGCCGGTGCCGAACAGTCCGGTGGATGCATCGGCCACCGCCACGATCTTGAAGGTGGTCAGTGCATCGTTGAGCGGCACAGTCACCTTGGCCTGGCCGTTGGCGTCGAGCTTGAGTGCGGGCTCCCACAGCAGCAGGGTGTCCAGCAACTCGCGCGTGGGCGACTTGCCGCCACCGCCGCCGGCGGGCACGGCCTTTTTGCCGTAGTGGCGGCGCCCGATGATCTCCATCTGCGCGGTCGATGTCTCCACACCCCAGCTGCGGCGCTGCAGCATGGCCTCGAGCAGGTTCCAGCTGTTGTTGGGCATGAGCTCCAGCAGCGCCTGGTCCACAGCGGCCACGGCCACCTCGGCATTGGCGGCGGGCTTGCCGCCCGGCAGGGTGGCGGTGATGGTGACCTGGGCCTTGCCGCGCACGGCGTAGCTCTCCTTGTCGGCCTGCACCTTCACATCAATCTGGTGGGCCTGCGTGCCCACGCGGATCTCGGCCACGCCCAGGCGGAACGCGGGCTTGGAGAGGTCCACCAGCGCGGTGGGTGCCTGGTATTCCTTGCCTTCGTACCAGAACGATGTCCACCACTCGCGCGGCGCCTTGAAGCCCCAGGTGAAGAAGCTGTACCACGGCACCTCGCGCAGGCGGCCGCGCAGGGCCAGCACGCTCACGTACACGTTGGGGCCCCAGTCGGGCTGCACCTTCAGGCTCACCGTGGGATCCTGCCCGTTGAGCTGCACCACCTGCGTGTCGATGATGCCTTCGCGCTCCACCGCCACCAGGGCGGTGGCAAAGCGGAACGGCATGCGCACCTGGAACTTGGCCACCTCGCCAGGCTGGTAGCTCTTCTTCTCGGCCAGCAGATCGATGCGGTCGTGGTCTTCGCCGCCAAACCACAGCTCGCCCTGGCGCGTGACCCACACCGACGACGCAGCCACGCTGGTGTTGCCGTCCCTGTCGGTGGCCGTGACCACCAGCTCCACCTCGCCGGGCTCGTCGAGCTTGGATTCGCACAGCAGCAGGCCGCGTGCGTCGCTCTTGCCGGTGCACAGCGTGCCCAGGTCCTTGGTCTCGGTCTGGTTGTCGTAGCTGTAGAAGCCGCCCACCATGCGCTTGCGGGTGCTGGTGGTGATGCGGGCGATGGCCTGCACCTGCAGCGAGGTGTCGGCCGCCGGTTTGCCATTGTGTTGCAGTGCCAGCGCCTGGTAGCGGATCTTCTGGCGGGCCGACACCCAGCCTTCGGTCTTGATACCGGCCACCACGCCGGCGGGCCACAGCGCTTGCGTGCTGCGCAGGGTCTGCACCTCGCCATTGGGGTCGGCGTAGGTGGCTTCCAGCACCAGCTCCTGCGGCTGGCGGGCCTGGGGCACGTTGTCGATGGTGAGCTTGCCCGCACCATGGCGGTCCAGCGTCAGCGGCAGCTTGTCGGCAATCACGCGGGCGTCCTGGCTGGCCGTGGCCTCTTCGTCGTCGCTGTTGGCGTTGCTCTGCTCGCGCTTGCGCGGGGGGTTGAAGCTGAAGGTGTCGTAGTCGCTGTACTGCAGGGTCTTGCCCCGCACCAGGGCCGACACGCGCACCGGCAGGTTGGCCGCGCCGCCGCCGGCCACGTAGTTGACCTGCACATCCGTGGGCACCGAGCGCACGCGCACCAGCGCCTTCTTGTCCACCGGCGTGATGCGCCCTTCCAGCACCGGCAGGCGGAATTCTTCCACGCGGAATTCACCCGAACTGAAGCTGCGGCCGCGCTCGGTGCCGCTGCGCAGCTCCACCTGGTACACGCCCAGCTTGGCGGCGGGCGGTATGGCAAAGCTGCTCTGCGCGCTCTGGCCGCCGGTGGCGGTGCCACGCCAGGCCAGCGGCTGCGTGAACTGCTGGCCGCTGCCCACATGGGTGATGACCAGGGTCTCGGGCAGCGTCCGGGGCAGCGCAAAGCCCTGGCGGGTTTCGGCGCGCACCAGGTGCTTCATGGATACGGTCTCGCCCGCGCGCAAGAGCGTGCGGTCGAAGAGGGTGTGGGCGCGCTCGTCGGGGCGCGGGTCGCTGCTGGTGGGCACGTTGAAGCGCCAGGGCTCGATGCCGCGCTGCCAGTCGCTCCAGGTGAAGGCCATGTCCTCCACGCCGTCGGCGCCGCTGTGGCGCGCGCTCACGAAGTAGGCGTTGCCGCCCTCGCCGTAGTCGCCGCCATCACCGCAGCGGGCCGGGTCCGACGAGAGCCCTTCGATGCGGGCCACGCCATTCGCATCGGTGGTGGCGTTGGCCAGCTCGTGGCCCTTGCAGTCGCTCACGCGCACCGTCGCGCCCCGCACGGGCTGGCCCTTGTCCAGGGTGGTCACCCAGGCCAGCGCGTTCTCGCGGCCCAGCTTGAAGTGCACGCCCAGGTTGGTGACCAGCGTCGACGTGCGCACGTACATGGTGCGCCCATTGCCGTGGCGCTCGTCCAGCAGCGACATGCCCAGCTTTTGCGACGCAATCTCCACCACATGGAAGCCCGGAGCCAGCGGAATGCCCACGACCTCGAAGGGGCGCGGGTCGTTACTGGCCGGCTTGGGCAGGTCCAGCGTCTTCACGCCGCTCTTGCCCGCCAGCAGCGACACCATGCGCGACTGCACCGAGCCCCGGTCTTCGTCCTCCAGCACCCTGGGCAGGGGGCCGGTCACGTCCTGGCGCGCCTGGCGGCGGTCCACCAGGTAGTGGTCGTAGCGCTGCACCTTCTTGAACCAGGCAATGATCTCGGCGTCGGTGCGCGGCCTGAGGGTGCTGACCTTGCCGGCAGGCGCTGGTGCGGCCGCGGCGGTGCCCGCCTGCAGGCCCTGCACGCGCAGGGCGGCCTCCACGTTGCGCAGCGTCACGGGCAGCAGCGCAGGCGGGTTGTCCGACGCGGGGCCTTCGGCAAAGCGCTCGACGATGCCGAACGGCGCCGCCGCAAACTTGGCCAGCGGCGGCATGCCGCCGGTGGACACCTTGAGCGGAAAGTTGTCGGCATTGCGCAGCGGGCGGCCCGAGGCGTCCTTGAAGTCCTTGGGCAGTTCGATGGTGAAGGCGGTGTTCTCGGCCAGCGGCGCGTTGAACTGCAGGCGGTTGACCAGAGCATCGGCCTGCGCGCCTTCTGCGCCCCCGTCGATCTGGGGCTTGAGGGTTTCCTTGGCGGACTTGAGGCGAATGGCTGCGGCCAGCTTGCGCGGCACGGGCGCATTGAACGACAGCATCATCGGCCGGATCGGCAGGCAGGCCGCCTGGGCGTTTTCGCGCTCGCAGTGGAACTCGGCCGAGAACGGCTCGCGCACCTTGAAGTCGAAGCGCCTTTCCACCGTGTTGGCGACCCCGCTGGGGGTTGCCACCCCTTTGCCGAACACGAGCTGCATGCGCGATCCCGAGGTGAACCGGCGGTTGCAGGCCAGCGTGGCAAAGGCCAGGGGCTCGCGTGCGGCGTCTTTCTCCAGGCCCAGGCCCTTGAGGGTTTCGGCCCGCTGGGCCCCTTCGATCAGACGCACGGGGATGCGCTCGCCCACGCCTTCGGCTGTGCACCACACATTGGCCTGCACGCTGGCCGTGGTGGCGGCGCCGTTGAGGAACAGCACAAAGAACTGCTCCTCGTCGATCTGCTCGTAGGGGCTGGGACGGAGGTTCTGCACAAACGGCCCGCCGCTATTGAACTGATAGCTTTTGACGCCCGTCAGCTCTGCGCCAGCGGCCGATTTGAAGCCTGGCTTGACGCTGGCCGTGCAGCGCAAGCCCGGCGGCAGGTCGCGCTCGAAGTCGAACACCCACTCGCGCTCGCCGGTCCAGCGGCCCGTGCCCTTGGTGACGCTGGCGTCGCTGCAGCTCAGGCTGAGCGGTGCGGGCGCCTTGGGGTCCCCAAAATTCACCGCAGCGGTGTCGAACTTGACCACCACCTGGCGCACGCGCGCCACCTCGCCCTGGGGCGCGAAGCTGGTGATCTGCAGGGCCTGGGCCCCCCAGGCCCACAACGACAGGCTGGCGGCCAGCATCCATTGTTTTGCGTTCACGCTATCCCCTCCAAAGGAACCGGCAAGCGTAACAAAGCGCCATGTCGCGGGTGTGGGTGTTGCAAGCGCTTACGTATCGACAGCGCGAGGGGGCATCAGCCGCGCACGATGACGTGCCCATGGGGCCCTGTCCTACCCGCTGCCAGGGCTCAGCATCCAAAGATGGTGGCTTCGTTTTACCCCATGCACCCTCAGGAGCGCCCATGGCACGACCCCCTCTCTCGCGCAGCGCGGCCCACAGATCGCCGTCTGCCCTGCCTTCTTCCACCCAGTCCGACAACTTTCGCGGCAACGCGGGCGAACTGCAGCAGCAGGCGGGCGGCAAACACCCCGTGCTGACCACGCAACAGGGCATTCCGGTCGCCGACAACCAGAACTCGCTGCGCGCAGCGCCCCGCGGCGCGGCGCTGCTGGAAGACTTCATCCTGCGCGAGAAGATCACGCACTTTGACCATGAACGCATTCCGGAGCGCATCGTGCACGCCCGGGGCACGGCGGCCCACGGCTTTTTTGAACTCACGCATTCGCTCAAAAAGTACACCACCGCCAAGGTGCTGACCGAGATCGGCGTGCAGACCCCCGTGTTCACCCGCTTTTCCACCGTGGCCGGTGGCGCAGGCTCGGTGGACACGCCGCGCGATGTGCGCGGCTTTGCCGTCAAGTTCTACACGCCCGAAGGCAACTGGGACCTGGTGGGCAACAACATCCCGGTGTTCTTCATCCAGGACGCGATGAAGTTCCCGGACCTGGTGCATGCGGTGAAGATGGAGCCCGACCGGGGCTTTCCGCAGGCGGCCAGCGCGCACGACACCTTCTGGGACTTCGTCTCGCTGATGCCCGAAACCCTGCACATGGTGATGTGGGCCATGAGCGACCGCACCATTCCGCGCAGCCTGCGCATGATGGAAGGCTTTGGCGTGCACAGCTTCCGCCTCATCAACACGGCGGGAGAGAGCACGTTCGTGAAGTTCCACTGGCGGCCCAAGCTGGGCATCCAGTCCACCGTGTGGGACGAGGCGGTGAAGCTGCAGTCGGCCGACAACGACTTTCACCGGCGCGACCTGTTCGAGGCCATCGAGGCGGGCGACTTCCCCGAGTGGGAGCTGTCGGTGCAGCTGTTCACGGAGGACGATGCCGAGCGTTTCCCCTTTGACCACCTGGACCCGACCAAGCTCATCCCGGAAGAACTGGTGCCCCTGCAGCCCGTCGGCCGCATGGTGCTCAACCGCTGGCCCGACAACTTTTTTGCCGAGACCGAGCAGGTGGCGTTCTGCCCCGCCAATGTGCCGCCGGGCATCGACTTCAGCAACGACCCGCTGCTGCAGGGCCGCCTCTTCTCGTACCTGGACACGCAGCTGTCGCGCCTGGGCGGTCCCAACTTTGCGCAGATCCCCATCAATGCGCCCAAGTGCCCGTTCCACCACATGCAGCGCGACGGCCACATGCAGATGCAGGTGCCCAAGGGGCGTGTGAACTACGAGCCCAGCAGCCTGCAGGGCGGCACGCCCCGCGCATCGCTGGCGCTGGGCTTTCGCCACTTCGCGCAGGCGGACGACGGCGTGAAGGGCCGCGTGCGCCCCGAGAGCTTTGCCGACCACTACAGCCAGGCGCGCATGTTCTACCGCAGCCAGAGCCCCCTGGAGCAGGCACACATGGCCTCGGCACTGGTGTTCGAGCTGTCCAAGGTGGGCACACCGCATGTGCGCGAAGCCGTGGTGGGCCATCTGCTGCATGTGGATGCGGACCTAGCCCAGCGCGTGGCCGATGGCCTGGGTCTGCCAGCGCTGCCCCCCGCTCCCGCGACCACCGAGCCGGTGCAGGACCTGCCCCTGTCGCCCGCGCTGCGCATCATCGACCGCATGAAGCCCACGCTGCAGGGCCGGTGCATCGGCATCCTGGTGGCCGATGGCTCCAACGGCACCTCCGTGGCCAACCTGCGCAAGGCGCTGGAGAAGGTGGGCGCCACCGTGAAGATCGTCGCGCCCAAGGTGGGCGGCGCCGTGCTGAAAGACGGCACGCTGCTGCCTGCCGACGGCCAGCTGGCGGGCACCCCATCGGCGGTGTTTGACGCCGTGGCGTCCATCCTGTCGCCCGACATGGGCGCGCAGCTGGCCAGGGAGGCGGCGGCCGTGGACTGGTTCCGCGACGCGTTTGGCCACCTCAAGGCCATTGCCGCCTGCAAGGGCACCCGGGCCATCCTGCAGGCGGGGGGCGTCGAGCCCGACGCTGGGGTGGTGGACCCGGCCGACGCCCAGGGCTTCATCGCTGCTGCCCAGTCCCGCCAATGGAACCGCGAACCCCAGGTGCGCACCCTGGCCTGACGGCCCCCCCTTTTTGTTCACCCCACTCCAAGGAGTCACCATGCCCCATAGCCACTACGACAGCCATCAACTCGACGACCTCGTCCTGCAGATGATGGAAACCGAACTCGGCGGCGAACAGGTGTATCGCACCGCCCTCACCTGCGCCATCAACCCCGACCTGAAGGAGGAATGGGCAGGCTATCTGGAAGAAACGCTCGCACACCAGGAGGTGGTGCGCGGCATCTGCGATGCGCTGGGCCTGGACCCCGATGCGCAGTCGCCCACGCGGGCGGTGGTCAAGCACATTGGCACGTCCCTGGTCCAGGCCATGCAGCTGGCCAAGAAGTCTGGCACGCCAGACGCCGCACAGCAGGTGGCCTGCGAATGTGTGGTACACGCCGAAACCAAGGACCACGCCAACTGGGAGCTGCTGGGCGAGGTGGCCAAGGTGGCTACGGGCGATGTGGGCCACACCCTCAAGGTAGCGCACAAGGCCGTGGAAAAAGACGAAGACCACCACCTGTACCACACCAAGGGCTGGTGTCGCGAGCTGGCCATTCAGGCCCTGGGCATGCCTGCCGTGCTGCCCCCGCCCGAAGAGGTCAAACAGGTAGAGACCGCCATTGGCGCATCGCGCGCCGAGCAGCAGCGCACGGCCATGCTGTGAGCCCGCAAGGTGGGCAGGGGGTGCCTCTCCGTGGGCCCCCAGCCACCCGCAGGCGCTCACTCTGTCAAGCGCCATGCGAAACAGAGCATGCAAGGCATGTCTGGCAGGCGTATTTGGCCGTCTTACCCCATCAACGCGCTGCAACAGCAGGTGCGGGCCGCTGCGGCATCACTGCGCCACAAAGCCGCTGGTCTTGATGATGCGGGTCCAGGCCTCGGTGTACGCCTGCTGGCGCGTGGCGAGCTGCTGCGGCGTCATGTAGCCCACCGTCAGGCCCATGGCCGTGAGCGAGCCCTTCACCTCGGGCTGCTCCACCACCTTGGCCAGGGCGGTCGAGAAGGTGGTGATGAACTTCTGGGGCGTGCCAGCCGGCGCGTAGATGCCGTAGTAAGGCAGATCGTCAAAGCCCTTGAGACCCAGCTCGTCGAACGTGGGCACATCGGGCATGGCGGCCTGGCGCTTGGCGCCCAGCACGGCCACCACACGCACCTTGCCGGCCTTGTGGTTCTCGATGAAGTCCGGCACGGAGCCCACACCCGCCGCGATCTGGTTGCCCAGCATGTCGGCCATCATCGGCGCGCTGCCGCGGTACGGCGCGGCCACCAGGTCCAGCTGGTACTTCTGGCCCACAAGCTTCACCAGAAACTCGGGCGTGGAGGCCGGTGCCGGAATGCCCACGGCCCCCTTGCCCTGCCCCTGCGCCTTGACCCAGGCCACATATTCGTTGAACGACTTGGACGGGTTGCCGCCCGACACGGCAAAGGCGTTCACGAACGTGGCGAAGCCGCCCACGGGCGCGAAGTCGTGTGCCGGATCGAAGCCGGGGTTCTTGACGACCTGGGGCAGGATGGAGATGGTGTGGTCGTGCGACAGGAACAACGTGTGTCCATCGGCCGGCGCAGCCTTGAGCGTCTGCGCCGCGATCTGCCCGCCGGCGCCGGGGCGGTTGTCCACCACCACGGGCATGCCCAGGGTGTCCTTGAGCTTTTCCGCCAGCAGGCGGGCAATCGCATCCGATCCGCCGCCGGGCGGAAAACCCACCAGCAGGCGGATGGGCTTGTCGGACTGCGCCGAGGCCAGCCCCATGGTGAGTGCGGCGCCCAACAGCGCGGCGAGGCGCACGGTGCGGGACAACAAACTGCGGCGGTACAGAGGAGTGGACATTTTCGATGTTTCCTTAGTGAGGATGGGACGCAGACAAGGCGGCTGCGAGGGCGCTGCAAGAATCAGGAAAGCCGCGTGCGATGGCGGGCCAGCTGGGCACGCACCTGCGCGGGGGCCGTGCCCCCCAGCGTGTTGCGGGCATTGAGCGAGCCGCGCAGGCTCAGGCATTCGTACACATCTTTTTCGATGGCGGGGTGAAAGCCCTGCAGCACAGACAGCGGCAGCTCGGAGAGGTCGCAGGCGTGCGTGGTCGCGGCCTTCACCGCGTGGGCCACGGTTTCGTGCGCATCGCGGAAGGGCAGGCCCTTCTTCACCAGGTAGTCAGCCAGGTCGGTGGCCGTGGCGTAGCCCTTGAGCGCGGCCTGCTCCATGGCCTGGGCGTTGACGGTGATGCCGCCCTCCTTCTTGCCCGTCGCTGGGTTCAGCTGGCCGCCGACCATCTCGGCAAAGATGCGCAGCGTGTCTTTGAGCGTGTCCACGGTGTCGAACAGCGGCTCCTTGTCTTCCTGGTTGTCCTTGTTGTAGGCCAGGGGCTGGCCCTTCATCAGGGTGATCAGGCCCATGAGGTGGCCCACGACGCGGCCGGTCTTGCCGCGCGCGAGTTCGGGCACGTCGGGGTTCTTCTTCTGCGGCATGATCGAGCTGCCGGTGGTGAAGCGGTCGGCGATCTTGATGAAGCCGAAGTTCTGGCTCATCCAGATGATGAGTTCCTCGGAGAGGCGGCTCACGTGCACCATGCACAGGCTGGCGGCGGCGGTGAATTCGATGGCGAAATCGCGGTCGCTCACGGCGTCCAGGCTGTTCTGGCAGACGCCGTCCATCCCGAGGGTTTTGGCCACGCGCTCGCGGTCCAGCGGGTAGGTGGTGCCCGCCAGTGCGGCGCTGCCCAGGGGCAGCACGTTGGTGCGGCGGCGCACGTCGGCCATGCGCTCGGCGTCGCGCTTGAACATTTCCACATAGGCCAGCATGTGGTGGCCAAAGCTCACCGGCTGGGCCACCTGCAGGTGGGTGAAGCCGGGCAGGATCACCTCCACGTTCTGTTCGGCCACATCGACCAGCGAGACCTGCAGTTCTTTCAGCAGGTCGCCAATCAGGTCGATCTCGCCGCGCAGCCACAGGCGCACGTCGGTGGCCACCTGGTCGTTGCGGCTGCGGCCGGTGTGCAGGCGCTTGCCGGCGTCGCCCACCAGCTGGGTCAGGCGCGCCTCGATGTTGAGGTGCACGTCCTCCAGGTCCAGCTTCCATTCAAACGCGCCGGACTCGATCTCTTGCGTGATCTGCGCCATGCCGCGCTGGATGGAGGCGTGGTCTTCGGCACTGATGATGCCCTGCGCGGCCAGCATCTCGGCGTGCGCCAGACTGCCTGCGATGTCGGCCTGCCACAGGCGCTTGTCGAAGAACACGCTGGAGGTGTAGCGCTTGACCAGGTCGCTCATGGGCTCGGAGAACAGCGCCGACCAGGCCTGGGCCTTGGTGTCGAGCTGGTTGTGGGACGGCGCAGCGTCGGCGCTGGAGGCTTGGGCTTTGGACATAAGGAGGGCAATAATCCGGTGGTTCAGACACCCGGACTGCCCGGATGCCGCAATGCAAAACACCCAAATTTTATCGACCCAGCCTCCGCCGCCCGATTCGGCCCTGCCAGGCAGGCCCGCGCGCAGCGTGCGGGCCGCTGCAGGCGCCGGACCGGCCGGGCAGCCGCCACGCGGGCGGGCCCTGGTGTTCGATGCCTGCCAGGTGGGTGTCGTGCTGCGGGCCGTGCTGTTTGTGGAGGTGGTGGTGGGCGTGGGCGCCATGTATGGCGCCAGCAGCCCCATCCAATGGCTGGCCAACCTGGCCCTGCTGACGGGTGGTGCGCTGCCGGCCACCCTGGGCTGGTTGATCACGGCCTGCAGCCTCAAGACGGTGCTGCAGCGCCTGTCCACCGCGCAGCAGTACGTCGCCGGGGTGCTGCTGGGGGCTGTGGCCGGCGCCTATGCCTGCGCCATGCTGGCGCTGGTGGGTCTGTCGGCCTCGCCCCCGTGGCTGGCCAGCGCTGCCACGGGCGCATTGCTGGCGGCCATGCTGGTGGCCGCGCTGGTGCTGCGTGCCCGGGGCCGCACTCCGGCCGCCACCACGGCGCGCCTGACGGAGCTGCAGTCGCGCATCCGTCCGCATTTTTTGTTCAACACGCTCAACAGCGCCATTGCGCTGGTGCGCGAGGAGCCCGCCAAGGCCGAGTCGCTGCTCGAAGACCTGTCGGACCTGTTCCGCGTGGCCCTCATCGAGCAGGGCGAATCCACCACCCTGGCCGAAGAGATCACGCTGGCGCGGCGCTATCTGGCCATCGAGCAGGTGCGCTTTGGCACACGCCTGCAGGTACAGTGGAACCTGGACCCACGCACCGACGGCGCGCGCCTGCCCCCGCTGCTGCTGCAGCCGCTGGTGGAAAACGCCGTCAAACATGGCGTGGAGCCCAGCGCCCGGGGCGGCAAGCTGCGCGTGCTGACCGAGCTGCGCGGCAACCGCGTGGTGGTGCGCATCACCAACACCCTGCCCCCCAAAGAGGGTCGGGCTGGCAAGCACGACGAGCCCAGCACCCGGGGCCACGGCATCGCGCTGGCCAACGTGCGTGCGCGGCTGGCCCTGCTGCACGACGTGCAGGGCGAATTCACCGCCGGCGTGCAGGACGGGCTGTACCAGGTGCGCATCACCCTGCCCGCCGCCGACCCCACCGCCCGCCAGCGCACGGCCCTGCGCGGACGTGGCGGCCTGCGGGGCAGCTACCGCCGTGGCGCGGTGGCCTCTACCGAAACCAGCCCCCCATATCCCCATGAACATCCTGATCGTTGACGACGAAGCCCTGGCACGCAGCCGCCTGCGCACCCTGCTGTCCGACTGCCTGGACGTCCAGCGCTGCTCCGTCGCCGAGGCTTCCAACGCCGCCGAGACCCTGGCGCTGCTGAGCCCCACGGGCGGCCGCGCGTTTGACCTGGTGCTGCTGGACATCCACATGCCCGGGCAGGACGGCCTGGCACTGGCCCATGCGCTGCAGGCCCTGCCCCAGCCCCCGGCCGTGGTGTTTGTGACGGCCCATGTGGACCATGCCGTGAGCGCGTTCGAACTGGATGCTGCTGACTACCTGACCAAACCCGTGCGCCGCGAGCGCCTGCAACAGGCACTGGCCAAGGTGCAGCGCACCAGCCGCCCCACCGGGCCCGGTGCCGCGCCCGGCCTGCCCGAGGGCGAGACCCTCCTGATCCAGGACCGGGGCCGCACCGAACGCCTGCCCCTGGCCGAGGTGCTGTACTTCAAGGCCGAGCAGAAGTACGTGACCGTGCGCACCACCACGCGCAGCTACATCATGGACGGCTCGCTGAGCGAGCTGGAGGGCAAGTTTGCGCCACGCTTCCTGCGCATCCACCGCAACGCCCTGGTGGCCCGCCGCGCCCTGCGGGCGCTGGAAAAACACTACGACCCCGAGGAGGGCGAAGGCTGGGCCGTGCGGCTGCAGGGATCGACCGAACTGCTGGCGGTGTCGCGCCGGCAGGTGGCGGCGGTGCGCGAGGAACTGGCGCGCTAGCGTCGGCTCCATAGACCCGAACAGCTATCAATGAGATAGCGCGTACCTGTCGCAGCAGGAGGCGAGGTCACCAGACGCCCTCCACACACGCTCCCACCGACGCTGTCGCCAGCCAGGACTTCAATGCGCGTGCGCCGCCCCGCTCACCAGCGTAACCACCGCCATGCCCGCCATCAGCCAGGCAATCTGCAGCACGGTTTCGCGCGCCGTCAGGCGCTTTTGCAGCTGGGGGATCAGGTCGGCCAGCGCCACGTACACAAAGCTGCTGGAGGCCACGGCCAGAAAGTACGGCAAGAAGTCCTGCAGCTGCCCCACCAGAAAATAGCCCACCACGCCGCCCAGCGCCGTCACGGCGCCTGCCAGCGACACCTTGACCAGCGCCATGCTGCGGTTGGGGCTGGTCTGCCGCAGCACCACCAGGTCGCCCATGTGGTGGGGCACCTCATGCGCCAGCACCGACACGGCGGCAATCACGCCCAGACGGATATCGGCCATGAAGGCCGAAGCAATCAGGATGCCGTCGCCAAAACAATGCACGCTGTCGCCCGTCAGCACCGCCCAGCCGCCCGAGCGCGGGCCGTGGTGATGGTGGTGGGCATGGCCATGACTGTGGTCATGCGCGTGGCCGTGGCCGTGGCCGTGACCCTGCGGGGCGTGGCTGTGCGCCGCGGTCTCTGCATGGCTGTGCTCGTGCCCGTGGTGCCACAGCTCGGCCTTGTCGAGCAGGAAGAAAAACACCACGCCCACCAGCAGGGTGGCAAACAGGTCGTGGGCGCCGGCCTGGCTCTCGAA
>DATLGV010000550.1:0-3702 GCA_035540275.1 Acidovorax sp.
CTCCAGCAGCATGCGGGTGCGCGGGTTCAGGGCATCGGTCACATCAGTCCCCTGCCCCACTGGCCGCAGGCTTGCGTGGCACCACGATGCGCACGGTAGACAGCTGCAGCACATCGCCGTGCTGGTTGCGGGTTTCGCTGCGCACCGTGACCATGCCCCGGTCGGGCTTGGATTTGGAGGGCTGGATCTGCACCACCTCGCTCACCACATGCAGCACATCGGTGGCTCGGGTGGGCCGGGGCCAGGTCAGTTCGCCGCCTGCGCCGATGATGCCGCCCGCAATGGGCAGACCGCTGGTCACCTGCAAGCGCATGGTCACGGCCGCCGTGTGCCAGCCGCTGGCGGCCAGGCCGCCAAACAGCGTGCCACGTGCAGCGGCGTCGTCCAGGTGAAAGGGCTGGGGGTCGAACTGCGCGGCAAAGCTGGTGATCTGCGCCTCGTACATGGCGTGTTCGCCGCTTTGGAACTGGTCGCCCACCGACAGGTCGTCCAGGTAGATCGGGGACTTGGTGGCTTTTGAGGCGTGGCTGGCCGGGGTCTGCGTCATGTCGATGGCTTTCTGGAGAGAGGGTGTTGGTTCAGGCGGCAGTGGCGGCAGGCCGCGCCAGGCGTGCTTCTCGGATGGGCAGATTGACCAGCGCTGCGCCCACGGCCAGCACGATGTCGATGTACCAGACCCAGTCGTAGCTACCAGTGGCCTGGAACACAGTGCCGCCCAGGTAGGCGCCCAGGAAGCCGCCCACCTGGTGCGACAGCATCACGATGCCAAACAGCATCGCCATGTTGGCCGTGCCAAACATCTTGGCCACCAGCCCGACCGTGGGCGGCACGGTGGAAAGGAACGTCACACCCATCACGGCGGCAAAGACCAGCACCACGGCAGGCGTCTTGGGCGCAAACAGGAAAATCAGCACCGCCAGACCGCGCGTGGCATACAGCAGCGACAGCAGCGACTTCATGCGCCAGCGCCCCACCGCCCAGCCCATGGCCAGGCTGCCCACAATGTTGAACAGGCCAATGACCGCCAGCGCCCAGCCCCCTACTTCGGGCGCCAGTCCGCAGGCTGCGATCACGCCGGGCAGGTGCGTGGCCAGAAACGCGACGTGAAAGCCGCACACCAGAAAGCCCGCTGCCAGGTACCGGTAGCTGGGCGTGGCCAGTGCCTGGGCAATGGCCTCGCGCGCGGTCAAGGCCTTCTGGCCGGACGCCGCAGCCGCCTGCGCCGCCAGCGCGCTGGAGTTGCCCTTGAGCACCCACACCGCCGGCAGCGCCAGCAGCACCAGCACGCCCAGCCACTGCATGGCGCTGGCCCAGCCCACGGCGGCCGTGAGGCTGATGGCGATGGGCGCCATCACGAACTGACCGAACGAGCCGCCCGCGTTGACGATGCCGCTGGCCAGCCCGCGCTTTTGCGTGGGCACCAGCCGCGCAGTGGCCGCCATGAGCACGGACGGCCCGGCCATGCCCGCGCCGCCGGCGGCCAACACGCCAATCGCAAAGATCAGCCCGGCCGTGGTGGTCATGTACGGCGTGATGAACGTGCCCAGCGCCACCAGCGCCACGCCCAGCAGGATGACGCGGCCCGTGCCAATGCGGTCGGCCACCGCACCGGCAAATGGCTGGGTCAGGCCCCACCACAGCTGCCCAAATGCAAACGCCAGGCTGATGCTGCCAATGCCCAGGCCGGTGGATGTATTGAGTGCAGACAGGAACAGGCCCATGGTCTGGCGCGTGCCCATGGTCAGCGCAAAGGCGCCAGCGGCGGCCAGCAGCACCAGCCGCAGGGCCAGCGGCGCGGCCGACTTGGCTACGGCCGCCTGCGGGGCGTGGTTATTCGTCATGTTCAGCTTCCTGCACCGGCAGTGCTGCCAGCAAATCGAGCGAGTCGTCCACCAGCCTGTGCAAGGCCAGAACGCGTTCCACGCCCAGTGCTTCATTCAATGCCAGTTGCGCGGCCTTCCAGTGGCGCTGGGCCTCGGCGCGTTTGTCGCGGCCCGCATCGGTGATGTGTACCAGGCGGCTGCGTGCGTCCGTGCCCGCCTTCAGCGTGACCCAGCCGGCATCGACCAACGGTCGCAGGTTGCGCGTCAGCGTGGAGGCATCCATCTTCATCTCTGTGGCGAGGTCACCCGGGCGGATCGGGCCCAGCTTGAGCACATGGGACAGCAACGAATACTGCGTGGTCTTGAGCCCGCACTTCGCCATTTCGGCGTCGTAGTGGTTGGCCACGCGGCGCATGAGCTGGCGCAGCTTGAAGTTGGTGCAGCCCTGCGGCAGCACAGGAGCCAGGGTGGGTCGTTCGGCTTGCATAAATTTAATTGTATCTGCAATAATTGCATATGCAATATAAAAATTTCGACATCACCATCAACCCGGACACCCCATGACCTCAAACAATCACCTGGAACACTGGCTGGCGCAGGAGCGCGACATCCTCGCCACGCTGGATGCGGGCCCCGGCCCCGGCGTGGCGAGCCGGGAGCAGATCGCCCACCTGAACGGCCTGCAGCAGATGCAGGCCATGCTGCGTGGCGAGCTGCCCTACGCCGCCATCGCCAAGACGCTGGACTTCTTGATCGTCGAAGTGGGCGAAGGCATGGCGATCTTCCAGGGCACTCCGCGCCTGGAGCACCTGAACCCCATGGGCACGGTGCATGGCGGCTGGTTTGCCACCCTGCTCGACTCCGCACTGGGCTGCGCCGTGCACACGCGCATGGAGCCCGGACGCGGCTACACCACGGCCGAGCTGGGCATCAACCTGGTCAAGGCCATCACGCCCAAGGTACAGCGCGTGCGCGCCGAGGGCCGCGTGATCCACAGCGGGCGCCAACTGGCCACGGCCGAGGCCCGCCTGGTGGGGCCGGACGGCACGCTCTACGCCCACGCCACCACCACCTGCCTGGTTTTTGACTTGCCGGCACAATCGAAGGGATGAAATTCCTCCACACGATGCTGCGCGTTGGCAACCTTCAACGCTCGATTGATTTCTACACCAAGGTTCTGGGCATGCAACTGCTGCGCCAGTCCGAGAACCCCGAGTACAAATACTCGCTGGCCTTTCTGGGCTTTGAGGGCGGCAACCCCGGCCAGGCCGAGATCGAACTGACCTACAACTGGGGCGTGAAAAGCTACGACATGGGCACGGCCTACGGCCACATCGCCCTGGGTGTGCCCGATGCGTATGCCGCGTGCGAGAAGATCAAGGCCTCGGGCGGCAATGTGACGCGCGAACCCGGCCCGGTCAAGGGTGGCACCACGGTGATTGCGTTTGTGACCGACCCCGATGGCTACAAGATCGAGTTGATCCAGCGCGCCGAAGGCGCAGGCGGCCAGGGGCTGCGGTAACTTCTGCTATCAAATAGATAGCTGCTTGCGCATGTTCCACTAGCGCAAGCGGCCATTTGGAGCACAAAAAAACCCGACAGTGCCGGGTTTTTTGTTTTGGAAGCTGGCAGCGCTTACAGGGCGCCCAGCGTCACTTCCACACGGCGTGCTTCGGCGTTGCTGCCGGTTGCGGTGGTTTCTTCGGGCTTCTTCAGCTCGACCTTGTCTTCGCCCACGCCCAGGGCCTTGAGCGCTTCGGCCACGGCCACTGCGCGTTGCTTGGCCAGTTCTGCATTCAGTGCCGCGTCGCCCGTCGCGTCGTGGAAGCCGGAAATGACAGCCTTCTTGCCTTCGGCCACACCCTTGACCACATCGGCC
>DATLGV010000551.1:0-2449 GCA_035540275.1 Acidovorax sp.
TGCAAGGCGTTGGCATCGGGGTCGGAGTAGACCGCGACGGTGTCGATGCCCATGCGGTGGGCGGTGTGAATCACCCGGCGGGCGATCTCGCCGCGATTGGCGATGAGGATCTTTTTCATAGGCTGTGCCCTCGCGGCTCCATCGCCCGCCTGCACGCTGCGCGTGCACGGGCAATTTGCTTCGCCATGCCTGCGGCATGAACTGGCCGATTCGCGACAAGGATTTTTTTCATGGCTTCGCACTCCAAGGCGGCGCCTTGCGCGCAGCAAACGCCGCCAGCCCTTGCGGGGCCTCAGGTCCGCGCAGCGCTTGCGCAAAAGCCATCGCCGCCTCATCCAGCAGCGCGGGCAACGGGGTATCACCCTGGGCCAGCAACAAACATTTGGTGGCGGCCACGGCCTGCGGCGCAGCGGCAGCGTGGCGCGCGATGGCGGCATGCACAGCAACCTCCATGTCGCCCGCGACCACCTCATCCACCAGCCCGGCGCGTTGCGCTGTCGCCGCATCCCAGCGCTCACCCGTCAGCAAACACCGCCGCGCTGCCGCTTGGCCCAGGCGCCGCACGACAAACGGTGCAATCTGCGCGGGCACGATGCCCAGCGTGACCTCGGGGGTGGCGAACTGCGCGCTGGTGTGGGCCAGCACCTGATCGGCACAGCACACCAAGCCAAAGCCTCCGCCCATCGCAGCCCCCTCCACTGCCACGATGAACCACTGCGGCAGCGCGCACAGTGCCTGCAGCAGGGCGCCAAAACGGCGGTTCAGGGGCACCAGCGGATCGGCTGAGCCCACAGCCAGGGGTTGGCCGATGGTCTTGGCAAAGCCGCCCAGACTGCCCCCCGCGCAGAAGTGCCCACCGGCACCCCGCAGCACCACGCCACGCGGGGCGGCATCGGCTGCAGCCCGTTCGCACGCGGCCAGCAGGGCATCCACCATGGCCTCGGACAACGCATTGCGGCTGGCCGGGTCGTTGAGCGTCCAGGTTTCCACGCAGCCGCTGGCCAGCGGCGCACGGTCGATCAGCAGCGAATCGGCCATGTCAGTGCACAGGCCGCTTGGCAATGCCCATCAGCTTGGCGAGGATGCCCAGCATCACTTCGTCGGCCCCGCCACCAATCGACGCCAGCCGCCCGTCGCGGTACATGCGCGAGACCTTGTTCTCCAGCGTGAAGCCCATGCCGCCCCAGAACTGCAGGCAGGTGTCGGGCACCTCGCGGTTCAGGCGGCCGGCCTTGAGCTTGGCCATGCTGGCCAGCTCCAGCACATCCTGCCCGTTCACATACAGGTCGCAGGCGCGGTAGGTGAGTGCGCGCAGCGCTTCGACCTCGGTCTTGAGTTCGGCCAGTTTGAACTGCACCCACTGCTGATCGGCCAGCGTGCTGCCAAACAGTTTGCGCTCCTGCGCCCAGTCGATGGTCCACTGGATGCAGTGGTTCAGCGATTCGAGCGTGCTGGCGGCGCACCACAGGCGCTCTTCCTGGAACTGCTGCATCTGGTAGATGAAGCCCTGCCCCTCGGCACCGATGCGGTAGCGCTGGGGCACACGCACCTCGTCAAAGTAGATCAGGCCCGTGTCGCTGCTGTGCATGCCGATCTTGCGGATCTTCTGCGCCACCTCGATGCCCTTCGTCAACTTGCCGCCGGGACCTTCACGCATGGGCACCATCACCAGGCTCTTGTTCTTGTGCACGGGGCCCTCACCGGTGTTCACCAGCATGCACATCCAGTCGGCCTGCAGGCTGTTGGTGATCCACATCTTCTGGCCGGTGATCACGTAGTCGTCACCATCCTTGCGCGCCACACTTTGGATGCCCGATACATCACTGCCCGCCGCAGGCTCGCTCACGCCGATGCAGCCCACCATGTCGCCCGCAATCGCCGGGGCCAGAAAGTTGCGCTTGAGTTCGTCACTGCCGTAACGCGCCAGCGCGGGCGTGCACATGTCGGTCTGCACGCCAATCGCCATGGGCACGCCGCCGCAGTGGATGTGGCCCAGCGTCTCGGCCATGGCCAGGCTGTACGAGTAGTCCAGGCCCGCGCCGCCGTACTCCTCGGGCTTGCACAGGCCCAGCAGGCCCAGGTTGCCCATCTTCTTGAAGACCTCGTGCGCGGGGAAGATCTCGGCCGCCTCCCACTCGTCCACATGGGGGTTGATCTCTTCGTCGATAAAACGCTTGAGGGTCTTCTGGATCTCGCGGTGCTCGTGCGTGAACTGCATGGTGCTTGTCTCCGTGATGGTTTTTGGGTGAGCCAGAGAGCCGGGGCGTGGAACGCGCTACATGCGTGCCACCCCGAACTGCATGGGCCGCGTGGCGCGCACAGCGCCTTCGGCAATCGTGTCCAGGCAGAACGCCAGCACGGCCCGCGTGTCGCGCGGGTCGATCACGCCGTCGTCCAGCAGCAGGCCGCTGGTTACGAGCGCATCGGCCTGGGCCTCGAACATGGCGAC
>DATLGV010000552.1:0-1850 GCA_035540275.1 Acidovorax sp.
CGTCAGGGAACAGGGCGAACACCTGGCCGGTGGGGTAGAAAACCCCGCCCATGGTGGTCATGGTGGAGTCAAGGACGAGGGGTTTCATGGACATCTCCCAAGGTGTTTCAGACCTTGGGATTGAAACCGGGTGCCTGTAAACGCGGTGTAGGTCTGCGGGCTGTCTTTGCGTCAGCCTGCGGTGCGCTGCGGTAGACAAGGTCTTTTTGATGTGTCAAAAGTGCCTGTTGCGCTGGTGTTTCATGGCTTCTTTGCTATCAAATTTGAGAGCAGCGGCGGCACTACAAGCCACGTAACCATCCGCCCAGCCAAGCGACCACGGCCGCCCAGTGCAACACCACGGTGGCCCAGTACACCGCGCGAAACTCCGCCTTGCGCGATTTGTGCCGCAGCCATTGCTGGGCCAACCAGGCACCCGGCCAGCCGCCTGCCAGGCTCAGCAGGTGCAGGTGGGTTTCCTTGGTGCGCCACTGGCCGTTTTGCGCGGCGCTTTTGTCGAGCGCGTAGACCAGAAAGGTCAGGAGGTTGACGCCCATGGCTGCGCCCAGCACCCACCACGGAAGCCGGTCTGCCCAGAGGCCCCAGGACAGCAGGCCTACCCAGCCCAGCATGAGCAGGCGTATCAGCGCTGAGCCTGCGGCAGTGGGTGGCCCGCTGGGTGCCGCAGGGCGTTTACGCCGGGTAGGGTGGGCCGGACCTGCCCGCTGTGCGGGCACACGCCGTGTGGGGGGTGGAGGCGTCGACCGTGTGCGTGCCGGACTCTGCGGCTGGAAGGCGCCAGCGGTTGGTGTCACGGGCAACACGGCCATGGCCCGAGGCCCCTTGCCACCCACGTGAATCTCCTCGTACACCACGGCGAGCCCTTCACGCGGCGGAGTGCTGCCCCGGTAGTCCCGCACATGAAAGAACACATCGGCGGACGTGTCCGGGCTGCGGATAAAACCAAAGGCGCGGCTGGCGTCCCAGCGGACGACGGTGCCTTGTTTCTGCATCGGTCAGGGTGCGTGCCTTTAAGCCAGGGTGTGCAACGGGATGTCCTGCGCCGCCGCCAATGCATCGAGCTGCGCACGGGTCTGCGTGCGCAGGAAGGCCGCCACAGCCGCGTGGGTGGCGGGTGCGCGCAGCACCTGCGGGTCGCCGGTAGCAGGCAGGCCCGCAGCAGCGCACAGGCTGGCAGCAAAGTGCGGCTCCAGCGCAGCCACGGCCACGCGGCCGTCGGCGCAGGGGTAGATGCGGTAGCCCGCGTGGTGGCCGCCCACGTCGCCTTCTGGTGTGGTCAGGCCCCAGTCGCGTGGCTGCGCCAGCCAGGCGGCGGCGTCGGCCAGGGCCACTTCGATGCACACGCCGCTGCCGGTGTGGGCGCGCTCCAGCAGGGCCTGCAGCACGGCTTCGCTGGCCATCAGCGCGCCGCCCATGTCGGCGTAGAGCGTGGGGGGCATCTCGGTGCCGGTGACCAGGCCCGCATCGGCCAGGTAGGTGAGGTCGTGGCCGGGTTCTTCGGCCCGCTCTGCCGCGGCGCCCACGATGCGCACCAGCGACAGGCGCGGGTATTGGGCCTGCAGAGCCTCCCAGCCCAGGCCCAGCTTGGTGAGCGCCGAGGGGCGGAAGGAGGTGATCAGCACATCGGTGCGCGCCAGCTCTTCGTGCAGCGCGGCTTGGCCTTCGGGCGTCTTGAGGTGGGCGTGCACCACCCGCACGCCCTGGTGCAGCGTGGCATAGGCAGCGGGGCTGTAGACGCCCATGGGGTCGGCGCTGGGGTGGCCCGCTGGCGGTGGGGGTTCGAGCTTGGTGCAGTCGGCCCCCATGCGCGCGCAGCGCATCAGGGCGGCGGGGCCGGGCAGGTTGAGCGC
>DATLGV010000553.1:0-6988 GCA_035540275.1 Acidovorax sp.
CAAGCGCCCATTGCGCCCAGCACCGTGAACCACAGCACGATGATCGGTCCGAAAAATCGGCCAACCACTGCCGTGCCGAACCGTTGCATGAGGAACAGTCCGATCAGGATGGCCACCGTGGCCGGCACCACCCAGGGCGTGAGCGCTGGGGTCAGGACCTCCAATCCTTCCATCGCGCCCAGCACCGAGATGGCCGGGGTGATCAGGCTGTCGCCATAGAACAGCGTGGCGCCGAACACCCCCAGGAGCAGCAGGCCGTTGCGCAAGGCCGGGCGCTGCTGGACGGCGCGGGCGGCCAGCGCGGTCAGTGCCAGGCCGCCGCCTTCGCCGTGGTTGTCGGCACGCAGGATCAGCACCACGTATTTGAGCGTGACCACCAGCATCAGCGCCCAAAGGATGGTGGAGACCGCGCCGATCAGGTGCGGTGCGTCCAGCGGCACCCCGGTATGCGGCGCAAAGATTTCTTTTACGGTGTAAAGGGGGCTGGTGCCAATGTCGCCATAGACGACGCCGATGGCGGCCAGTGTGAGGGCTGCGAGGCCCTGTTTGCGGCCGGCGTGGGCAGGCGCGCTGGACAGGTCTGTCGTGTCGGTGTTGTGCATGGAAGCTCCGTGGATGTGCCAGGCCGCCACGATGCCCCGTCACGCATCAGGATTGCATAAGAACCCGTTCCAAGCAACCCGCGTTGCACTCCGTGCTCAGTCGGTGGCGTCCGGTTCGGCGAGGCGATACCCCACACCGGGCTCGGTGAGCAGGTGCTGCGGGTCGGCGCTGTTGGCCTCCAGCTTGGCACGCAGCTGGCCCATGTACAGGCGCAGGTAATGGGTCTGTTCGGTGTGCTCGGCGCCCCACACGTCGGCCAGCAGATGGCGGTGCGTGACCACCTGGCCTGCCTGGCGCACCAGCCGTGCCAACAGGGCGTATTCGGTGGGGGTGAGGTGCACGTCGGCGTCGGACCGCCGCACGCACCGGGTTTTCAGATCCACCACGAGCGGGCCGTGGCGGTAATGCAGCAGCGGCGGCTCGCTGGTGCGCCCGCGGCGGCGCAGGGCGGCGCGCATGCGCGCCAGCAGCTCGCCGATGCCGAACGGCTTCACGAGGTAGTCGTCGGCCCCCTCGTCAAGCAGTCGAATCTTCTCCCCCTCGGTCTCACGGGCGGAAATCACGATGACTGGCGTGTAGCTGCTGCGGCGGATCTCGGCCAGCAGCGCCTGGCCATCGCCATCGGGCAAACCGAGGTCCAGCAACACCAGGTCGATGGCTTCGCCGGGCGGTGCATGCTGCAACTGGGCCCTGGCATCGGCCAGGCTGGCAGCGGTCTGCAAGGCGTAGCCCTCGATGGACAGGGCCTCGCGCAGCGCGCTGCGCAGCACCCGGTCATCCTCGATCAGCAAGACCCGGTGGCTCATGGCGGCGTTTCCCGTGCCTCGGGTGCAGGCGGTGCCGGCGGGCTGTCCCGGCGCAGCGGAAGCCGGCATTCGAAGCGGCAGCCGCCTTCGGCGCGCGGGCGCAGCAGCAGCTCGCCCTGGTGCGCTCGGGCGATGGCGCGGCACACAGCCAGGCCCACACCGGCTCCGCGGCCGGCGTCTGCCTGAGAGTCCGCAGGCCGCGCGTCGCCGCGCTGGAACACCTCGAACACTTTCTCGCGCCAGGCCGGCGCGATGCCGGGGCCGCGGTCGCTCACGGCGAGCACCAGATGCTCCCCGTCGCGCGTGGCATGCAGTTCCACGGGGGCATCGGCCGGGCTGTATTTCAGGCCGTTGTCGAGCAGGTTTTCCAGCAGCTGCGACACCAGCATGGCGTCGCACCACTGCAAGGGCAGATCGGGCTCTACCCAGGCACGCACACGCCTGCCATCGGGTCGGCGGCGGGCGCGCCGCAGCACCGCGCCGACGATTTCTTCCGCTGACTCCCAGTCACAGCGCAACTGCACCGCCGGTGTATCCAGCCGCGCCAGCTGCAGGGTGTTGTCGGTCAGCCGCGCAAGTCGCTCGCTTTCTTCGACGATGCCGGCGGCAAGCAGCTGACGCTGTGCATTGTCCATGCGCTCGCCCTGTTCCTGCAGGGCGGAGGCCGCACCCATGATGGTGGCCAGCGGCGTGCGGTAGTCGTGCGAGATGGCCGCCAGCAGCGCATTGCGGGTGGCCTGCAGCTGGGCCTGATCGCGTGCTTGTTGCTCCTGCGCAGCCATCAGCGAGCGGTGCAGGGCGCTGCCCATTTGGTCGCACAGTGCCTGCAGGTGGGGGCGCAGTTCGAGCCCCTGCGGGTGGCGAGACAGACCGCAGACCAGTGCCGCACCCAGGGTGACGCCCCGGCCGCGCAGGGGCAGATAGATGTCGGGCAGCTCGTCGTAGCGGCCGCTGCCGCTGCCCATGGCGCGCCCGTCACGCACGCACAGGGCCATGCCCACACTCTGTTCGCGGTCCGGTTCGCCCACCACCTGCAGGGCCGCGGCGTCTTCCGGCAGGCTGCCCAGGGCGCGCAGGACCGACACTGCCACGGCGCACCCCGTGGCTTCCTGCAGGGCCGCGCGCAGCGCTGCGGCATGGGCGGCCGGGTCGCTGGCGTCCCGCAGTGTGTCGCCCCATTGACGCAGCCGGGCTTCCCGGTCGGCCACGGTGCGCGCGGCCTCTGCCAGACGGCGCTGGCGAATGACCAGTCCCGCGATGATCCAGTTCACCAGCAACAGGGCTACCAGCAGCAGCGCGTTCTGTTGCAGATCCACGGTGAACGTGAAGGTGGGGGGGACGAAGAACCAGTTGAAGGCCAGCACCGCCAGCGCGCTGGCCGCCATGCTGGCCCAGCCGGGCAGCCAGAGCGAGGAGAGCGCCGAGGCCAGCACCAGCAGCATGGCCAGGTTGGCCAGGGCCAGGTGGCCTTCCAATCCAGCCATTGCGACCCAGGCGACGGTCCAGGCCAGCAGGGCGAGGAGGGGGCGTGAGGAGGAAGGGGTGTCCATGGTGGGAGCCTAACGCCGCATGCGTCAGGAAAGCGTATGGGGCAGGCCGTTGCGTGCACGATTCTGGCATCCAGCGGCTTGCATGGCACCTCCCGCTGGACGGCGTCGGCGACCCGGGCCAGCCTGACGTCGGGTTCGCAGCATGGTGGCTGACGGTGCGGCGGACTGCCTGTCTGATGGCCCTAACCGCCCTGCCGCACCCGGCTTTCGAAGTCTTCCAGCGTCAGCGGGCGGCCAAACAGGTAGCCCTGGAACGCCTGGCAGCCATGGGCCAGCAGAAACTGGTGGTGGGCGGTAGTCTCCACCCCTTCGGCGATCACGGCCAGGCCCAGGCTGCCAGCCAGCGCGATGATGGAGCGGGCAATGGCGGCGTCGCTCGCGTCCAGCAGCACGTCGCGCACAAAGCCCTGGTCGATCTTGATCTGGTCGAGCGGCAGGCGCTTGAGGTAGCTGAGCGACGAGTAGCCGGTACCAAAGTCGTCCAGCGAAAACCCCAGGCCATGGGCCTTGAGGGCCCGCATGGTGGCGATCACGCTGTCCACGTTGTCCAGCAGCAGGCTTTCGGTCAGCTCCAGCTTGATCTGTGCGGGGTTGGCACCGGTCTGCCGCACCAGCGCCAGCACCTGGGCCACAAAGTCGTCCTGCAGAAACTGGCGTGCGCTCACATTGATGGCCAGGCTCAGGGTCGCAAACAGCGGGTCGCGCTGCCAGCGGGCCTGCTGGCGCAGGGCGGTTTCCATGACCCACTGGCCCAGCGGCAGGATCAGGCCCGACTCTTCGGCCAGCGGGATGAACTCTGACGGCGGCACAACGCCCTGGACCGGGTGCTGCCAGCGCACCAGGGCCTCGGCGCCCGTCATGCGCCCCTGGCTGTCCACCTGCGGCTGGTACAGCAGCAGGAACTGCGCGTGCCGCAAGCCGTTGTGCAGCTCTGCTTCCAGCAGGGCGCGGCGGTTCACGGCCTGCTGCATGTCGGGGTCAAAAAAGCGCAGCATGTTGCGCCCGGCGTCCTTGGCGCGGTACATGGCCATGTCGGCCTGTTTGAGCACTTCGTCCACCGAGTCGCGCTGGTGGTTGAGCAGCGTCACGCCAATGCTGGCCGTGAAGTGGTGTTCGTGCCCTGCCAGTTCGTAGGGCTGGCGCAGCTGCGCCAGGATCAGCTCACCCAGCGTGCGGGCCTGGGCGGCGGCCTCGGGGGCGTCGCTGCTCAGGTTCTGCAGCACCACCACAAACTCGTCACCCCCCAGGCGGGCCACGGTGTCCTGCTCGCGCACGCAGCTGCGCAGGCGCTGGGCAACGTCCTGGAGCAGCAGGTCGCCCACCTCATGGCCCCGGCTGTCGTTCAGGGTCTTGAAGTTGTCCAGGTCCACAAACAGCACGGCCGTGGTCAGGCCCGAGCGCGCGCCGTTGGCCAGCACCTGTTGCAGTCGGTCCACCAGCAGGCGGCGGTTGGGCAGCTGGGTGAGGGCATCGTAGAACGCGAGGTAGCGCGCCTCGTCCTCGGCGGCCTTGCGGCCCGAGATGTCGATGTCGATGCAGAACATCTCCGGCGGGTGGCCGGGCACCTGGATGTAGGCGTGGCTGGAGAACACATGCACGGGCGTGCCGTCCTTGCGCTGCAGCTGCAGCTCGCCCGCCGGGATCACCTCGCCGGTGGCGAACATGTGCTGCATGTGGGCCCGCACCTCGTCGCGCATGGGCGGGGGGATGATGAGATCGAGCAGGTTGCAGCCCAGCGCCTCCTTGGCGGTGTAGCCGTAGAGCGTTTCGGACGCCTGGTTCCAGTAGCTGGTGGTGCCGTCCTGCAGGTAGCCCTGCACCGAGATGGACGGGATATTGCGCAGCAGCGAGCGAAAGCGCAGTTCGGACTCCCTGAGGGCACTTTCTGCCTGCTTGCGCTTGGTGATGTCGCGGGCCAGAAACACCACGGCCGCCTGGCCGCCCACCTGCACCCCCAGGGGCTGGGTGCGCCCTTCAAACTGGCGCAGTCCCGACAGGGTCTGCATCTCGTATTCCACGCTGTGGGTCTGGCCGGACTCCAGGGTGTCCCGGATGAGCGCCATGAAGCGCTCGGCCTGCTCGGCGGGCAGCACATCGTGCAGCCGCTGGCCCAACAGCGCCGGGGCGTTGGCGACCAGCGCGTCGTCGTCGGGGGACAGCACCTCCACATACCGGCCTCGGGCGTCTAGAACCAGCAACACATCGGGGATGGCCTGGGTAATGGCGCGCAGGCGAGCGGCCGTGCCGGTCAATGCGTGTTCGGTGGCCATGCGCCGCTCCACATCGTGCAGCAGCAGGCCCAGCACCACGGTGGCAGGGGTGAATGTGAGCAGATAGGGCAGGGCCAGCGTCTGGTTGACACGCTGCGCGGCCTCGGCGGGCAGCAGCTGAAACAGCGCAACCACCGCCGTGTGCAGCAGCAGCCCGAACAGCGCCAGGGCGACGGGCTCCACCCCCAGCCGCCCCCGGGCGCGGCCCTCGCGGTACACCAGCCCGAGCGCGGTGCACAGGCCGATCACCATCAGGCCCACCTCGGCGCCCGCACCGCCCAGCCACAGGCGGCCGGTGGCCGCCATCAGCGCCGCGATGACGGCCACCAGCGGGCCGCCGAACAGGCCGGCCATGCTCAGCACCACCGAGCGCGCATCGAAGATCACGCCCGGCATCAGCACCACGGGGGTGAGCATGCCCACCACGCAGATGCCACCGAAGATCAGCCCCGAAAAGACCTGGCCGACCCTCGGTTGCTGGCGCCAGACGCGGATGTTGAACCCGTGCAGAAAACACAGCGCCAGCAGCAGCGCAACGCCTTTGAGCAGCTCAATGAACATGGGCCTCCGAGCTTTCCAGGGGGAAAGCCCATGATGGAGGAAACGTTGCAATTCGTAAACGTGTAAATGGCCCCGGATGGGGCCATTGCTCAAAAGGTAGAAGGGAGGGCCGGGAGGCTCAGCTCAGCAAGGCCTGGGCGAATTCGCGGGCGCTGAAGGTTTCCAGGTCTTCGAGCTTTTCGCCCACCCCGATGAAATACACCGGGATGGGGCGCTCCTGCGCGATGGCGGCCAGCACGCCGCCCTTGGCCGTGCCGTCGAGCTTGGTCACGATCAGGCCGGTGAGCTGCAGCGCATCGTCAAACGCGCGCACCTGGGCCAGCGCGTTCTGGCCGGTGTTGCCGTCGATCACCAGCAGCACCTCGTGCGGGGCGGTGGCGTCGGCCTTGGTCACCACGCGGCGGATCTTCTTCAGCTCTTCCATCAGGTGCAGCTGCGTGGGCAGGCGCCCGGCAGTGTCCACCAGCACCACGTCCTTGCCACGCGCCTTGCCAGCGGTCACAGCATCAAAGCTCACGGCGGCGGGGTCGCCGCCTTCCTGGCTCACGATCTCGACCGTATTGCGGTCGGCCCACACGCCCAGCTGCTCGCGCGCGGCGGCACGGAAGGTATCGGCGGCGGCCAACAGCACGGCGGCGCCTTCGTCTGCCAGGTGCTTGGTGAGCTTGCCGATGGAGGTGGTCTTGCCCGCGCCGTTCACGCCGGCCACCATGATCACGGTGGGTGTGTGCTCGCCAATCACCAGGCCTTTTTCAAGCGGGCGCAGCAGATCGGCCAGCGATTCGGCCAACAGGCCCTTGACGGCGGCGGGGTCGGTGGTCTTGCTGTCCTTCACCCGGCGCTTGAGGTCGGCCAGCAGGTGCGTGGTGGCCTTCACACCGGTGTCGGCCATCAGCAGGGCCTCCTCCAGTTCCTCGTACAGCGCGTCATCAATCTGGGTGCCGGTGAAGACGGTGGCAATGCTGGTGCCGGTCTTGCGCAGGCCCGCCTTGAGGCGGTCGAGCCAGCCTTTGCGCTCGGGCGCCGGGGCAGGGGGCGCAGCCGAAACCACGGATGCAGCCACGGGCGCGGGCGGAGCAACCGGCGCAGGCGCGGCAACGGGAACCGGGGGCGCGATGGGGGGCAATCCAGGGCTTGCGGCCACTGGGACAGCGGGCGGTACGGTGACCGCAGGCGCCGCAGGGGGCGGTGCGACGAC
>DATLGV010000554.1:0-2425 GCA_035540275.1 Acidovorax sp.
CCTTTGGCCAGCGGCTGATCTCGACCATCTTCACGCAGTCCAACCAGTACCGTGTGGTGCTGGAGGTGGCGCCACAGTTCAAGGTGGGGCCCGAGGCGCTGCAGCGCATCTACGTGCCGTCCAGCGCGGGGGCGCCGGTGCCGCTGTCGTCGGTGGCGCGCATTGAGGAGCGCAACATGCCGCTGGCCAAAGGCGTTGTACAGCGCTGCGTCAATGCCCGCCACCGTCACCCCCAGGCGGCTGGCCTGGGCGCGGTCGATCTGCACATAGGCCTGCTTGCCCTGGTCCTGCAGGTCGCTGGCCACATCGGTCAGCTGCGGCAGCGCTCGCAAGCGGCGCAGCAGCTCCGCCGTACTGGCGCTCAGCTGCAGCATGTCGGGGGACGACAGCAGCCACTGGTACTGGGTGCGGGCCACCCGGTCTTCGATGGTCAGGTCCTGCACCGGCTGGATGAACAGGCGAATGCCAGGCAGGTCCTGCACCAGCTCGGCCAGGCGCTGCTGCACCACATCGGCCTTGTCGCGCTGTGCATGCGGTTGCAGGTCGATCAGCAGGCGGCCTGTGTTGAGCGTGGTGTTGGCGCCATCCACCCCGATGAAGGACGAGATGCTGCGCACGGCCGGGTCTTGCAGCAGGCGCTCGGCCACGGCCTGCTGGCGCTCGGCCATGCCCGCGAAGGAGATGGATTGGTCGGCCTCGGTGGTGGCCTGCAGCGTGCCCGTGTCCTGCACCGGGAAGAAGCCCTTGGGAATGACCAGGTACAGCCCCACCGTCAGCGCCAGCGTGGCCAGGAACACCAGCCAGGTGGCGACCCGGTGGTGCAGCACCCAGGCCAGCAACCGCCCATAGGCCGCGATCATGCGGTCAAAGAACCGGCCCGTGGCCTGGTACAGACGGCCATGGCTGTCCTCGGGGGTGTGGCGCAGCAGGCGCGCGCACAGCATGGGCGTGAGCGTGAGCGACACCACGGCCGAGATCAGGATGGACACGGCCAGCGTGATCGCGAACTCATGGAACAGGCGCCCCACCACGTCGCCCATGAACAGCAGCGGAATCAGCACCGCGATCAGCGAGATGGTGAGCGAGATGATGGTGAAGCCGATCTGCTGCGAGCCTTTGAGCGCGGCCGCGAGCGGTGCCTCGCCCTCTTCCACATAGCGGGCAATGTTTTCGATCATCACGATGGCATCGTCCACCACAAAGCCGGTGGAGATGGTGAGCGCCATCAGCGTGAGGTTGTTGATCGAGAACCCCGCCAGGTACATGACCCCGCAGGTTCCGATGAGCGACAGCGGCACCGCCACGCTCGGGATCAGCGTGGCCGAGGGGCTGCGCAGGAAGACAAAAATCACCGCCACCACCAGCAGCACGGCCAGGCCCAGCTCCAGCTGCATGTCGCGCACCGAGGCGCGCACCGTCACCGTGCGGTCCGTGAGCACCTGCACATCGAGCGAGGCCGGCAGCGTGCTCTGCAGCTGCGGCAGCAGGGCCTTGATGCGGTCCACCGTGTCGATCACGTTGGCACCGGGCTGGCGCCGGATGTTCAGGATCACGCCGGGCTTGGCCCCCGTGTCGGGCGAGCCGGCCCACGCGGCCAGGCGCATATTCTCGGCTTCGTCCACGGTCTGCGCCACGTCCTTCAGGCGCACGGGGGCGCCGTTCTTGAAGGCGATGATCAGTTCCCGGTATTCCGCCGCCGACTGGAGCTGGTCGTTCGCGTCGATGGTAGAGGCCCGCGCCGGGCCGTCGAAGCCGCCCTTGGCCTGCTTGACGTTGGCCGCCGCGATCGCGGTGCGTACGTCTTCCAGGGTCATGCCCAGCTGCGCCAGCGCCGTGGGGTTGGCCTGGATCCGCACGGCCGGCCGGCGCCCGCCAGCGATGGCCACCAGCCCCACGCCCTTGACCTGCGAGAGCTTGGGCGCCAGGCGGTTTTCCACCAGATCGTTCACCCGGATGACGGGCAGCGAGGGCGAGGTGATGGCCAGGGTGAGGATGGGCGCATCCGCCGGGTTGACTTTGCTGTAGATCGGCGGCATGGGCAGGTCGCCCGGCAGCAGGTTGCTGCCGGCGTTGATGGCCGCCTGCACCTGCTGCTCGGCCACGTCCAGCGCCATGTCCAGCGCAAACCGGAGCGTGATGACCGACGCCCCCCCGGAGCTGGTGGACGACATCTGCGCCAGCCCCGGCATCTGGCCGAACTGGCGCTCCAGCGGAGCGGTGACGTTGGAGGTCATCACGTCCGGGCTCGCGCCAGGGTACAGCGTGGTGACCTGGATGGTGGGGTAGTCGACCTCGGGCAGGGCCGAGGTGGGCAGCAGCCGGTAGGCCATGAGGCCGGCGATCAGAATCGCCACCATCAGCAAGGCGGTGGCGATCGGGCGCAGGATGAAGAGGCGCGACAGGTTCATGGAGCGCGGGGGCGGGG
>DATLGV010000555.1:0-2297 GCA_035540275.1 Acidovorax sp.
AGCTGATGACCAACCGGGGCACGCTCTTCATTGCCGACACCTACGTGAACGAAGACCCCACGGCCCAGCAGCTGGCCGACATCGCCTGGATGTCGGTGCAGGAGGTGCAGCGCTTTGGCATCCCGCCCAAGGTCGCCTTCCTGTCGCACTCCAGCTACGGCTCGTCCAAGCGCGCATCGGCCCGCAAGATGCGCGAGGCGCGCGACCTGTTTGTGGCCGCCCACCCCGAGATCGAGTGCGATGGCGAGCTGCACGGCGATGCCGCGCTGGAGCCGAACATCCGCAACGCCTACATGGCGGACTCGACGCTGACGGACTCGGCCAACCTGCTGATCTGCCCCAACCTGGATGCCGCCAACATCCTCTACAACGTGCTCAAGACGACCACCAGCGGTGGCGTCACGGTGGGCCCCATCCTGATGGGCGCCGCTGCCACGGCCTACATCCTGACCCCGGCCGCCACCGTGCGCCGCGTGCTCAACATGACGGCCCTGGCCGTTGCGAGCTCCGCCGCCCGGCCACGCTGAGCACGCTGTGCTGCTGCGCTGGCCCTGAGCGAACCGTCCGCAGGCCAGCCCCCCACCATTTCAACGGGGCCTGCGGGCCCCGTTTTTCATGGGTACGCCCCGCACGGTGTGCTTGCACCTTTTCGGGAAACCCAGCATGCTGGCATGCACCACTTCGGTGAACAATGGGGCACGGCAAAACACCCGCATCCGCAAACCGGGCATCGTTTTTGCTGACTGCAGGTGCATGGCCCCTGGATGGGGCCAACACCTTCCCTCACCGCATTTCCCCTTGCCCGACAGGAGCCCCGAATGAAAAAAAGACTGTTCATGCAAACCGCCGCCGCCCTGGCCCTGATCGGCAGCGCATCGCTGGCCCAGGCGCAGGCCACCACGCCCATCAAGTTCCAGCTGGACTGGCGTTTTGAAGGCCCGGCCGCGCTGTTCCTGCAGCCCGTGGCCAAGGGCTATTTCAAGGCCGCAGGCCTGGACGTGGCGGTGGATGCGGGCAACGGCTCCGGCGGCGCAGTGCAGCGCGTGGCCTCGGGCACCTACGACATGGGTTTTGCCGACCTGGCCGCAGTGATGGAGTTCCACGCCAACAACCCCGACGCGCAGAACAAGCCCGTGGCGGTGATGGTGGTCTACAACAACACGCCCGCCTCGGTCATGGCGCTGAAAAAGAGCGGCATCACCAAGCCCGCCGACCTGGCTGGCAAGAAGCTGGGCGCCCCCGTGTTTGACGCAGGCCGCCGCGCGTTCCCCATCTTCCAGAAGGCCAACGGCATCGGCGCCGTGACCTGGACCGCCATGGACCCGCCACTGCGCGAAACCATGCTGGTGCGCGGTGACGTGGACGCCATCACCGGCTTCACCTTCACCTCGCTGCTCAACCTGGAAGCCCGTGGTGCCAAGGCCGCCGACGTGGTGGTGCTGCCCTACGCAGACTTTGGCGTGAAGCTGTACGGCAACGTGATCATTGCCAGCCCCAAGCTCATCAAGGAGAACCCGGCCGCCATCAAGGCGTTCCTGTCGGCGTTTACCAAGGGCGCCAAGGAGGTCCTTGCCAACCCTGCCGCCTCCATCGAATACGTCAAGGCGCGCGACGGCATCGTGAACGTGCCGCTCGAAACCCGCCGCCTGCAGCTGGCCATCGACACCGTGATCAACAGTCCCGACGCCCGCGCCGAAGGCTTTGGCCAGCTCAAGCCCGGCCGCCTGTCGCTGATGGCGTCGCAGGTGTCGGATGCGTTCAACACCAAGACCCGCGTGAACGCCGACGATGTATGGAACGCCAGCTTTCTGCCCAGCGCTGCCGAGCTGAACATCCTGCCGAAGAAGTGACACCCCCTGAGTCGCTTCGCGCCTTCCCCCTCTCTCGACTCGCTGCGCGAGTCGGGAGGGGGACGCCCCCGGTGCGGCGGGGCGGCCCTTGCACGGGGGCGCTGGCCTGGGCCGCGCCCAGCATCAACCTCGGTGCACAAACACTACTCACTACGGACCTCTGATGCAGGCTGCTGATTCCTATTTTGTGGACTTCCGCGATGTCTGGCTCGCCTACAACGACGAGCTGCGCGCCAAGAACCAGTTTGCGGTGGAGGCCATCGACCTGCAGGTGCGGCGCGGCGAGTTCATCGCCATCGTGGGCCCCTCGGGCTGCGGCAAGTCCACCTTCATGAAGCTGGCCACGGGGCTGAAGATGCCGTCGATGGGCAAGATCCTCATCGACGGGCAGCCGGTGACCGGGCCGCTCAAGGTGTCGGGCATGGCCTTCCAGGCCCCTTCGCTGCT
>DATLGV010000556.1:0-7407 GCA_035540275.1 Acidovorax sp.
AGCCCGCCGCAGTGCGGTCTGTAACACCAATAGGAGACACACACCATGGCAACTGTTCATCCCGCACCGCGGCCGATGTCGCCCGAAGAGAGGAAGGTCATCTTCGCCTCGTCGCTCGGCACCGTTTTCGAGTGGTACGACTTTTACCTGTACGGCTCGCTCGCAGCCATCATCGCCAAGCAGTTCTTCAGCGGTCTGGATGCCGGTTCGGCGTTCATCTTCGCCCTGCTGGCGTTTGCGGCGGGCTTCATTGTTCGTCCCTTCGGCGCCATCTTCTTCGGCCGCCTGGGTGACATGATCGGCCGCAAGTACACGTTCCTGGTCACCATCCTGATCATGGGCCTGTCCACGTTCATCGTGGGTATCTTGCCGACGTACGCGTCCATCGGTGTGGCCGCTCCCGTCATCCTGATTGCCCTGCGCCTGCTGCAAGGCCTGGCACTGGGCGGTGAATACGGCGGTGCTGCCACCTATGTGGCCGAGCACGCTCCGCACGGCAAGCGCGGCGCCTATACGGCCTGGATCCAGACCACGGCCACGCTGGGTCTGTTTCTGTCGCTGATGGTGATTCTGGGCACCCGCACCGCGCTGGGTGAAGAAGCCTTCGGCGACTGGGGCTGGCGCATTCCGTTCATCGTGTCGATCCTGCTGCTGGCCATCTCGGTGTGGATTCGCCTGTCGATGAACGAGTCGCCTGCCTTCCAGAAGATGAAGGCCGAGGGCAAGACCTCCAAGGCACCGCTGAAGGAATCCTTCGGTGAGTGGAAGAACCTCAAGATCGTGATCCTGGCACTGGTGGGCCTTACGGCCGGCCAGGCTGTGGTGTGGTACTCGGGCCAGTTCTACGCGCTGTTCTTCCTGACGCAAGCGCTCAAGGTCGATGGCGCCACCGCCAACATCTTCGTGGCCGTGTCGCTGCTGATCGGCACGCCGTTCTTCATCGTGTTCGGTGCCCTGTCCGACAAGATCGGCCGCAAGCCCATCATCCTGGCAGGCTGCCTGCTGGCCGCGCTGACGTACTTCCCTGTGTTCGGCGCCCTCACCAAGGCGGCCAACCCCGCTCTGGCCGAAGCCCAGGCCAAGAACAAGGTGGTGATCACTGCCGACCCTGCCGAGTGCTCGTTCCAGTTCAACCCCACCGGCACCACCAAGTTCACCAGCTCGTGCGATATCGCCAAGCAGGTGCTGGCTGGCGCTTCGGTGAGCTATGAAAACGCTGTGGCGCCCGCTGGCACAGTGGCAACCATCAAGATCGGCGAAACCGCGATCCCCTCGTACACCAGCAAGGGCCTGAGCGCTGACGAAGCCAAGAAGAAGGACGCCGAGTTCAAGAAGCTCGTGGCCGACGACCTGAAGGCCGCTGGCTACCCCACCAAGGCGGACCCAGCCCGCATCGACAAGGTGATGGTCACCATCATCCTCACCTACCTGGTGCTGCTGGTGACCATGGTGTACGGCCCCATCGCCGCCATGCTGGTCGAAATGTTCCCCACCCGCATCCGCTACACGTCCATGTCCCTGCCGTACCACATCGGTAACGGCTGGTTCGGCGGCCTGCTGCCCACCACGGCATTTGCCATCGTGGCCCAGACCGGCAACATGTACAACGGCCTGTGGTACCCCATCATCATTGCCGGTGCCACGGTGGTGATCGGTGGCCTGTTCGTCAAGGAAACCAAGGACGTTGACATCTACGCCAACGACTGATCGTTACTGACCGGTGTACAGGGCCCGCCCCGCAAGGGTCGGGCCCTGTGTTCCATCAAGGGGCTTGTGCCGCGCACCCGTACGCCCCTCCAGGCCCCTTGATTGAACAAACCCATCCCAGGAGAAATTGCTATGTGGAAGATTGTTGTTGGCTTCGTCTTGTTTGCCGCCTTGTCGATGTACGTGATCATCACGGCGGGTGACAAGGCCGACATGGGCGGTGAAAAGCACGGTGCCGATGCGGTGCACGCCCCCGAGGCACCCGCCAGTGCGGCTGCGCCTGCTGCGGCTCCTGCACCCGCTGCTGCCCCCGCATCGGCTGCCAGCGCGCAATAAGCGCATTGCCCGCCCGGCATGACAAAGGCCCTGCCAGCGATTGCTGGCAGGGCCTTTTTTGTCGTGTCTTGTTCGGCAGGCGCGCGGGGCGCGCCTGCCTGTGCCGCGTCAGCGCTTGAAACGGCCGTCCGTGCCGATGATGGACAGATCGGAGAAGTCCAGTCCGCTGTGGTCGCTGGGGCCGTAGCTCAACTCCAGACCGCCCAGGTCCCATTTCTGCATGCTTTCGAGCCCTGCGTGCAGTTTGGCGCGGTCGGGTTTGGCGCCCGCGCGCTTGAGGCCTTCGATGAGCACCTTGGCGCTCGCAAAACCTTCGACCATGGCGGGGGTCAGGTCACCGAGGTTCTTGGCCTTGGCGAGGCCCATGGCTTCCTTGATCATCGGATAGTTGAGCGAGCGCTCTGACGGGAACACCTGCGTCACCACCACGCCCCGCGCCTGGTCGCCCAGTGCCTTCACGAACCCGCCTGACGCGTTGTTGGACAGCGTGACGATCTGGCCGGCCACGCCCGCTGCGCGCAGGGCCTTGATGCCATCGACCACCGCTGCGCCCGTGCCGATGAAGATCACGGCCTGGGGCTGCTTGCCCGCCACGCGGGGGGCCAGGGCGCTGTAGTCGGGCTTGGCGCGGTCAAACTTCTCGATGAACAGCGCCTCCATGTTGTTGGCCTTGAACCCGGCCTGCGCACCGGCCAGCCCGTCGGCGCCAAAGGTGTCGTCCACATGCACCACGCCAATCCGCTGGATACCCAGCGTGTGCAGGTGCGAAATGGCCTTGGTCACCTCGCGTTGGTAGGGCGCGCGCACGTTGAACACGTATTTGCTCACGGGCTGGTGCAGCGCAATCGCCCCCGTAGACGGGCCCACCAGCGGCACGCCATGCTGCTCCAGCAGCGGGATGATGCCCTGGGTGTGGGGCGTGCCACGGGTCATGAACAGGCCGATCACGCCCTTTTCTTCAATCAGCGTGCGGGTGTTGTCCAGGGTCAGCTTGGGGTCGAACTTGTCGTCCAGCGACAGCACCTCCACCTTCTGCCCGCCCACACCGCCCCTGGCGTTGACGTGGTCGATGTAGAGGGCTGCGCCCTGCATGGATTCGGCCACCGTGGCGGCGGCCGAGCCGGTGATGCCCACCGTCTGGCCAATCAGGATCTGTGCGTGGGCGGAACCGATGCCCAGGGTGGCGGCCAGGGCGCACAGCGCGCCGGCCAGGCCAATCTTATTCATAGGGTGTCTCCTGCGTGTGGAGCGCCCGAGTGTAGGGGTGCCCCTGCGCGGTACAACTGTAAAAACGCGTAGGCGGGCGCTCAGCGGCGGAAGCGCCCGTCCGTGCCGATGATGGACAGGTCGGCAAAATCCAGTCCGGTGTGGTCTTCGGGGCTGAAATTCACCTCCAGCCCGCCCAGGTCGAATTTCTTGATGCTTTCCAGCGCGGCCTGGATCTTCTCGCGGGTGGGCTTGGGGCCTGCGCGCCTGAGCCCTTCGACCAGCACCTTGGCGCCCGCAAAGCCTTCCAGCATGGCCGGACTGATTTCGGTGAGCCCCTTGGCCTTGGCCAGTTCCTGGGCTTCCTTCACCATCGGGTAGGTCACGGCCCGCTCGTTGGGGAACACCTGGGTCACGATCACGCCCCGCGCGTTGGCCCCCAGGCTCTTGATGAAGCCGCTCGATGCATTGTTGGACAGCGTCACGATCTGCGCGGCCGAGCCCGCCGTGCGCAGGGCGTTGGCGGCGTCCACCACCGCCGATCCCGAGGCCACCATCAACACCGCCTGCGCATCAGCCTTGGCCACCTTGGCGGCAATGGGGGTGAAGTCGGGCTTGGCGCGGTCGAACTTCTCGGACACCACGGCCGTCAGCTTGGCGCCCGCCAGGCCCTTCTGCGCGCCCTGTATGCCGTCCGCGCCAAAGCTGTCGTCCGCATACACCAGCGCCACGCGGGTGATGCCCATGGACGCCATGTGGGTGATCGCCTTTTCGGCTTCGCGCTGGTAGGTGGCGCGCACATTGAAGATGTATTTGCGCACCGGCTGGTGCAGCACCATGGCCCCGGTGGACGGCGCCACCAGCACCACGCCATGCTTGTCCAGCAGCGGCAGGATGGCCTCGGTATGGGGCGTGCCCCGGTTGAGGAACAGTGCCGCAACGTTCTTGTCTTCGATCAGCGTGCGGGCATTTTCGGCCGCCAGCTTGGGGTCGAACTTGTCATCCAGGGAGAGCAGCTCGACCTTCTGGCTGTTGACACCGCCTTTGGCATTGATGGCGTCGATGTACAGCAGTGCACCGTCGGTGGTCTCCTTCACGCCAGCGGCTACCTGGCCCGTGAAGCCCGCCGTCTGGCCGATCAGGATCTGGGCATGGCTGGCCGTACTGGCCGCCAGCGCGATGACCATGCCAGCCGCTCGCAGTTGCCATTGTTTTGTCATCACGGTTTCCTCTTGTTGCATGGGGAGGCCGCAGTCTAAACCGATGTGCCGGGCCTGAACGCCTGCTGTCCACCAGCGACGGCGCCATGGCCCCTGCTTTGTCCGGGGTCAAAAGCACCGCAGTGCGTCTCGGGGGTAATCGGTGCGTGCAGGCGCAAACAGGGGGGCGTCCCTAGAATGTCCCGCCTCACCCCAGAAAGACCGCCTCCATGACCCAGGGACAGATCCGCATCCGTGGCGCACGCCAGCACAACCTCAAGAACCTGGACCTGGACATCCGCACCGGCGAACTGACGGTGGTGACGGGCCCCAGCGGCTCGGGCAAGTCCAGCCTGGTGTTCGACACCCTGTACGCAGAGGGCCAGCGCCGTTATGTCGAGACCTTCAGCGCCTACGCGCGCCAGTTCCTGGACCGCATGGACAAGCCTGCCGTCGACAAGGTCGAGGGCGTGCCCCCGGCCATTGCCATCGACCAGACCAACCCGGTGCGCTCCAGCCGCTCCACCGTGGGCACGATGACGGAGCTGAACGACCACCTCAAGCTGCTGTTTGCGCGGGCGGGCCAGCTGTTCGACAAGCAGACCGCGCAGCCGGTGCGGCACGACTCGCCCGAAACCATCTATGCCGAATTGCAGCAGCGCAGCGCTGCTGCGGGCGACCCGCGCATCGTGCTGACCTTCCCCGTGGAGCTGCCTGCCAACACGTCGGCTGAGCAGGTTGAGCAATGGCTGTCCGCCAGCGGCTTCACCAAGGTGCAGGCCGAGCGCGAGGTGGCCACGCCCACCGGCCTGCGCAAGGTGCTGGATGTGGTGGCCGACCGCTTCCGCCTGGGCAACGCCGAGAAGGCGCGGGTGATCGAGGCGATCGAGGTGGCACTCAAGCGTGGCACCGGGCGCTTGAATGTGTACCGCCTGGTGGATGAAGGCGAGCCCGAGCTGTGGCGCTTTTCAACCGGCCTGCATTGCCCCGACAGCGACCTGCGCTACAGCGACCCCATCCCCTCGATGTTCTCGTTCAACTCCGCCGTGGGCGCCTGCGACAGCTGCCGGGGCTTTGGCCGGGTGATCGGGGTGGACTACGGCCTCGTCATCCCCAACGACAAGCTCACGCTGCGCGCGGGCGCCATCAAGACCATCCAGACCCCCGCGTGGCAGGAGGCGCAGGACGACCTCATGCGCCACGCCGAGGCCGCAGGCATCCCGCGCGACACGCCCTGGTACAAGCTCACCGACGACCAGAAGAAATGGGTGATTAACGGCGCCCCTGGCTACAAGGACGGGCAGTGGAGCAAGCAGTGGTACGGCATCAAGCGCTTCTTCGAGTACCTGGAGAGCAAGGCCTACAAGATGCACATCCGTGTGCTCTTGTCCAAGTACCGCAGCTACACGCCGTGCCCCACCTGCGCGGGCGCGCGGCTCAAGACCGAAAGCCTGCTCTGGCGCATCGGCCGCAAGGAAGACGCCGACACGGTGCTGGAACCCGGCAAGCGTTTCATGCCCGAGGGCGTGCAATGGGCGCGCGAGCAACTGGAGGCGCTGCCCGGCCTGTGCCTGCACGATCTGATGCTGCTGCCCATCGACCGCCTGCGCCAGTTCTTTGCGCGCATGCAGTTGCCCGTGGGTGACGACGCCAAAGGTGGTGATGCACAGGCGCTGAAACTGCTGCACGAAGAAATCACCACGCGCCTGCAGTACCTGTGCGATGTGGGCATTGGCTACCTCACGCTCGACCGCCAAAGCCGAACGCTCAGTGGCGGCGAGGTGCAGCGCATCAATCTCACCACGGCCCTGGGCACCAGCCTGGTCAACACGCTGTTCGTGCTGGACGAGCCCAGCATCGGCCTGCACCCGCGCGACATGCACCGCATCACCGAGGCCATGCTGCGTCTGCGCGACGCGGGCAACACGCTGGTGGTGGTGGAGCATGACCCGGCCGTCATGCTCGCGGCCGACCGCATGATCGACATGGGCCCCGGGCCCGGCCGCCTGGGCGGGCAGATCGTGTTTGACGGCACCACGGCGGATTTGCGCAAGGCCGAAACGCTCACGGGCGCCTACCTGGGCGGCCGCAAGCATGTGGGCTTTGGCTTCAAGCGCATGGTGACCGAATCGACCCCGCGCCTCATCCTCGAAGGCGCGCGCGAGCACAACCTTCGCGATGTGACGGTGGAGTTTCCGCTGCAGCGCCTGGTCACCGTGACGGGCGTGAGCGGCTCGGGCAAGTCCAGCCTGATTCAGGACGTGCTGGCCCCCGCACTGCTGCGCCACTTTGGCAAGGCCACGGATGCTCCCGGCGCGCACGACCGCATGCTGGGTGCGGACCACCTGTCGGATGTGGTGTTTGTGGACCAGTCTCCCATCGGCAAGACCGCGCGCTCCAACCCCGTGAGCTATGTGGGCGCATGGGACAGCATCCGTGAACTGTTTGCCGTGGCGCCGCTGTCCAAACAGCGCAGCTACACCGCCGCCAAGTTCAGCTTCAACAGCGGCGACGGGCGCTGCCCCACCTGCGGCGGCTCGGGCTTCGAGCATGTGGAGATGCAGTTCTTGAGCGACGTGTACCTGCGCTGCCCCGACTGCGACGGCAAGCGCTACCGGCCCGAGATTCTGGAGATCACCATCGAGCGGGGCGGGCGCACGCTGAACGTGGCCGACGTGCTGGCCCTTACCGTGGCCGAGGCGGCGGCGGTGTTTGCCAACGACCGCGATGTGATCCGCGCGCTGCAGCCCATTGTGGATGTGGGGCTCGAATACGTGGCGCTGGGCCAGCCCGTGCCGACCTTGTCGGGCGGTGAAGCGCAGCGCCTCAAGCTGGCAGGCTTCCTGGCCGAAGCGGCGAAGACAGCCGCCAAATCCCGCCAGGCCGTGGCGCGCAAGGGCACGCTGTTTTTGTTCGATGAGCCCACCACCGGCCTGCACTTTGACGACATCGCCAAGCT
>DATLGV010000557.1:0-1659 GCA_035540275.1 Acidovorax sp.
GGCAGCTGCGCAAAGCCGATCAGGTACTGCTTGTCCTGCGCGGGCACAAAGCCGCCGGGCACGATCTTGAACAGGCCCACGGTGGCACCCACCAGTGCGAGGTAGATCACGAACATCAGCGCCTTGCGGCCGATGACGCGCCTGACGCCACCGCTATACGCCTCAGAGCCGCGATGGAACATGCGGTTGAAGCCACGGAACAGGCCGCCAAACACCTTGTCCATGCCGCGCGTGAGCGCGTCCTTGGGCTCGTCGTGACCCTTGAGCAGCAAGGCGCTCAGCGCGGGCGACAGGGTCAGCGAGTTGATGGCCGAGATCACGGTGGAGATCGCGATCGTCACCGCGAACTGGCGGTAGAACTGCCCGGTGAGCCCGTTGATGAAGGCCAGTGGCACGAACACCGCCACCAGCACCAGCGCAATGGCGATGATGGGGCCGGAGACTTCGCGCATGGCGCGGTAGGTGGCCTCGCGCGGGGTCAGGCCCGCCTCGATGTTGCGCTCCACGTTCTCTACCACCACGATGGCGTCGTCCACCACGATGCCGATGGCGAGCACCAGGCCGAACAGGCTCAGCGCGTTGATCGAAAAGCCCAGCAGGTGCAGCACCGCGAACGTACCCACCACCGACACCGGCACAGCCAGCAACGGAATGATGGACGCACGCCACGTTTGCAGGAACAGGATCACCACCAGCACCACGAGAGCGATGGCTTCGAGCAGCGTGTGGATGACCGACTGGATGGACGCCCGCACGAACTGCGTGGGGTCGTACGCAATGCGGTACTCCACGCCTTCGGGCATGTTCTTCTGGATCTCGTCCATGGTCTTGCGCACGTTGGCCGAGATGTCGAGCGCATTGGAGCCCGGGGCCTGGAACACGCCCATGCCCACGGCGGGGTCGTTGTTGAGCAGCGAGCGCAGCGAGTAGTCGGCCGCACCCAGCTCCAGGCGGGCGATGTCGCGCAGGCGGGTCACAGCACCATCGGCACCGGTCTTCACGATGATGTCGCCGAACTCTTCTTCGGTCTGCAGGCGGCCCTGCGCGTTGATGGACAGCTGCAGGTCCACGCCGGGCAGACCGGGCGATGCGCCCACCACACCGGCGGCAGCCTGCACGTTCTGGCCACGGATGGCCGTGACCACATCGCTGGCCGAGAGGCCGCGCTGCGCGACCTTCTGCGGGTCCAGCCACACGCGCATCGAATAGTCGCCACCGCCGAAGATCTGCACCTGGCCCACGCCCTGGATGCGCGCGAGGCGGTCCTTCACGTTGAGCACCGCGTAGTTGCGCAGGTAGTCGATGTCGTAGCGGTTGTTGGGCGAGACCAGGTGGACCACCATGGTCAGGTCCGGCGCGCTCTTGACAGTGGTGACGCCCAGACGGCGCACCTCCTCGGGCAGGCGCGGCTCGGCCTGCGAGACGCGGTTTTGCACCAGCTGCTGGGCCTTGTCAGGGTCGGTGCCGAGTGCAAACGTCACCGTGAGCGTCATCACCCCGTCGGTGGTGGCCTGGCTGCCCATGTAGAGCATGCCTTCCACGCCGTTGATGGATTCCTCCAGCGGCGTGGCCACGGTCTCGGCGATCACCTTGGGGTTGGCGCCCGGGTACTGTGCGCGCACCACCACGGAGGGCGGCGCGACTTCAGGGTATTCGGAG
>DATLGV010000558.1:0-3697 GCA_035540275.1 Acidovorax sp.
CGGAGGGGGAAAAGCCTGCGGTTGATGCTGCAGCAGGCCCACGCGCTGCCGGGCGATTGCGAATGCAGACGTCAGGTCGGAGGATGAGGGCATGGATGGAGCGCGCGCAACGCGCAAGACGAGCAATGCTACTCGGCGCAAAGGGTTGGGGCATGTGAAGAGGCCCTACAGGAACGCGTGGCTGCTGGGGACCGACAGGTCAGACAGCTGCGAATCGCCTTTGGCAATGGGTTCCTCGACGACCACCTGGTTGCGCCCACCCTCTTTGGCCATGTACATGGCGGTGTCCGCCCGCGCAAAGAACTCCAGCATGGACTCGCCCAGCACATACTGGGTCACACCGATGGACACGGTCACCCGGCCCTTGAGCAGTCCGGCCCATGCATGCGACTCCACCTGCGCTCGAATGCGCTCGCAGGTGTTGAGCGAGGGCAGCAGCGAGGTGGCCGGGAAGATCAGCAAGAACTCCTCCCCCCCATACCGCCCGAACACATCACCGCCGCGCACGCCCTGCTGCGCAATGCGTGCAAAGGTGCGCAGCACTTCGTCACCGCCCAGGTGGCCCAACTCGTCATTGATGCGCTTGAAATGATCAATGTCCAGCACCGCAAGGCACAAGGGGATTCCGCTTTCATCCGCCAGCTGTTTTTGCTCCTCGAGCGCAGCCAGGACGTAGCGGCGGTTGAAACAGCCCAGCAGGGGGTCGCGTTGCGCATCTTCCTGGATGTTCTTGATCTTGCGGCTGGCCCGGTAGAGGCTGCGGTACAGCCGCTGCACGCGGCCCATGAGCACGATGAACGTCGGCACCGATACGGCCAACGCCAGCAGGTGCATCAGCTCCAGGCGCAGCAGGGCGTCATTGCCCTGCTGCGCCTGGTGCACGGCCACCACGGCTGCGTAAGCGCACAGCACCACGGCCGCGAGCACCAGCAGCGTGCGGCGGGGCACGGTAAAGATGCCGTAGGCCACCGCCACAAACATGAAGGGCGCCAGCAGGATCTGCGTGACCGGCTCGAGGTAGAAGACCACCAACATGCCGCCAATGGACGCAACCACGATGCCGAGCCTGAGATGGCGCAGCCGCAGCCTGTGGCGCAGGCCCGAACGGATCAAGACACCGAACACCGCAAAGCCCGATGCCGCAAGACCGCCCAGCACCCACAGCACCTGAGCGCCCACCACGCCCAGAGCATAAAAACCGGTCAGGGCGACGGCGTACAGGCCAATCAGCCCCGCCACGGCCCACCACTTCGACGGCGCACTGCGCCCGGCCCGGGAGCCAAAACCATCCAGCGCACGCCGTCCTGGCCGGACAGCCGCCGCCGACGAATCGTCGAACTCCAGCACAGCATCGGTCAACGGGAAGGCGTCCGTGGCCGAAAACAGGTTCTTGCGTCCAAAAAGCATGCGGTGGCGGGCTCTGGCCTGGAAAGAATGGGCGGTGCTGCGACGGCGCGCGGTCGGCGCCCTTCACGCAAATCGCAGGATCTTACGCGTGACTGACAAAATCAAACCGCGCGTTTTCCAGTAGCCCGTGCGGCAGCCACATACCCACCGCACAGCCATGAACGTATTTACGCTCTCGCAGGAGCCGCGCGCTGGCGTGTCCACCAGCCCTCCATGCTGTACACCCCCAGCGCGGCCCAGATCAACACAAAACCCACCAGACGCGCGGGCTGAAAAGCCTCGTGATAGACCCACACCCCCAGTCCAAACTGCAGGCTGGGCGAGATGTATTGCAGGATACCGAGGGTAGCCATGGGAATGCGCCGGGCACCGGCGGCAAACAGCAACAAGGGAATGGCCGTCATGGGCCCGGCCAACAGCAACCAGCCCACCGTCGACACATCACCCTGCACCAGGGCGCCCTGCCCCTGCCAGCTCCACCAGGCCAGCACCGCAGCCGCCGCGGGCGCCAGCATCAAGGTCTCCAGGGTAAGTCCCTCCAGCGCGCCCAGCACCGCGACCTTGCGCAACAGGCCATAGAACCCGAAGGTCAGGGCCAGCACCAGCGCGATCCAGGGCAGGCGCCCTGCCTGTACGGCCAGCCACAGCACCCCGGCCGCAGCCACCGCCACGGCCAGCCATTGCCCCGGCCGGGGGCGCTCGCGCAGGAACACAAAGCCCAGCGCCACGTTCACCAGCGGCAAGATGAAATACCCCAGGCTCGCGTCGACCACGTGGTGGTTCTGCACCGCCCATACGTAGGTCAGCCAGTTGCCCGACAGCAGCACCGCCGACAACGCAAAGGCCCATCGCTGCATCATGGTGGCCCGATCCTTCAGATAGTCCGCATGGTTGTAGGTGCGGCGCACGACATTTGGCTCATCGTGGGCCAGTTGGCGTTCGATCCAATCTGGGGAGAAGCTCATCTCGTTGAGCCGCGTGCTGCCCGTGGTGCGTGTGGCGTGCGGGCTGAACTTGCCTGCCCAGCCCAAGGCCTTCAGCATCTGCCGGAACGATGCTGTCACCATCGGCTTTCTCCTGTCGTCCCGGTGGGGGAAGAGATGGGTTCGGTTGCCGGTGAGCGTGTGTAGGCTGCGCAGCAATGCAACGGCCTGGGCAGGCAGAGGGATCAGGTGTTCCTTACGCTTCTTCATCCTCTGCGCGGGGATGCGCCATAACGCTTGATCCAAGTCGAACTCGCACCATTCGGCCTCGATCACTTCGGATGGGCGGGCCAGTGTCAACCACATGAGGAAGAACGCGGCCTGGATTTGGTAGTAGCCGCCATGGCCTTCCACTGCGTTCAGCAGTGCCCCAACCTCATCGAACGATAAAGGCCGCTTGTGCTGGGTCTTGTTGGCAGGCAAGGCATTGCGAACCGGATGGACCGGATCACCCTTGGCCCTGAGTGTGGAGACTGCAAACTCGAAGATGGCAGACATGGTGCGCTTCGCCTCGCACATTACGCTGTTGCCGTTGTTGGCGTCCGCACGTCTCAAGATGTCGAGCACATGCGCGGGTTCAACTTGGCTAACGGGTAACACCCCTACATGGGGGAAAACAACACGCTCCAGCATATTCAACCGGCGTGACTTGGTGACGTCCTGCCAATCCCGCAGTCTCACCCATTCGCGGGCAATGATCTCGAAAGTGTTGGAGTGCTCCAACCCCAGCTTGATGCGATCCAGGCGCTTTTGCTGTGCAGGATGTTTCCCCAGCTCTACCAACTTGCGAGCGGCCTCCATAGCCTCTCTCGCCTCACGAAGGGGCAGCTTCGGATAGCTCCCAAGAGCGACGCGGTTCTCTTTGCCAAGAAGGCGGTATTTCCAGCGCCAGTGCTTGGCTCCGTTGGGCTTGACTTCCAGATAAAGCCCGTTGCCTGCAAAGAGTTTGTAGGGCTTGCTGGTGGGCTTGGCGGCGCGAAGGGCTGCATCACTGATACCGCGCCGGGTCGGACTTTTGAGGGCATGGGAAACGGCTGTATCGCCAGCATCCATGCGGGTTTCGAGGTGGTTTGGGGGCATGATTTCTCCTGGGGAGGGGGCATGCACCGTGCGTGCCCCCTGTCATGCCCCCATATATGGAAAATGCCCCCGAACGATCTAGTTCACCGGCGAACAACTTTCCCTATATCTATCAATGGGTTAGCCAACACTTTCGAACATTGGCGAACCCTGAAGAACAGCTCTTCCTGTTTAGACGTTGAACAGGAAATTCAAAACGTCGCCATCCTTGACCACGTACTCCTTGC
>DATLGV010000559.1:0-3239 GCA_035540275.1 Acidovorax sp.
TGCAACACGCTCTACCGCCCAGGGGGCGGCCAGCCCCAATGCCTGACAAAACAGTGCTTCTTGCATCGGGACTGCTCCTGTTTAACGGGTGTCAAGGGATTGATTTGAACTGTAGCGTTCCACCCGAAACGGAAGAGAGCCATTTTTGTTGACTATTCTCTCGTTACCCAGGCGCAGCCCCACCGGCGTGATCTGCGCATCGGCCCTGCTGCTGCCGCCCCCCGCCAGCGTGCGGGGCCGCAGGGTCAGGAGGCGGAAGCGGATTCCCCGGGCTCTTCCGGCGCCTGGGTGTGCTTGATGAAGATCTGCGCGGCCCAGATGCCCACCTCGTACAGCAGGCACATGGGCACGGCCAGCGACAGTTGCGACACCACATCGGGCGGCGTCACGATGGCGGCCACCACAAAGGCCAGCACGATGAAGTAGCCGCGAAACTCGCGCAGCTTCTGCACGCTCACGATGCCCATGCGCGCCAGCACCACCACCGCGATCGGCACCTCGAAGGCCATGCCGAACGCCAGGAACATGGACAGCACAAAACTCAGGTAGGCCTCGATGTCCGGCGCGGCCGTGATGCTCTTGGGTGCAAAGCTCTGGATGAAGGCGAACACCTGGCCAAACACCAGGTAGTAGCAAAACGCCACCCCGACAAAGAACAGCAGCGTGCTGGAGATCACCAGCGGCAGCACCAGCTTTTTCTCGTGCGAATACAGGCCGGGCGCCACAAAGGCCCAGACCTGCCACAGCACAAAGGGCAGCGCCAGCAGGAACGCCGACATCAGCAAAATCTTGAGCGGCACCATGAAGGGCGAGATCACCGAGGTGGCGATCAGCGTGGCCCCCTTGGGCAAATGGGCCACCAAGGGAGCCGCCAGAAAGTCATACAGCGCGCCGGGGCCCGGGAAGAAGAACAGGATCGCCGCCGCAATGGCGATAGCGATCATGGCCTTGACCAGGCGGTCGCGCAGCTCCATGAGGTGCTGTACGAACGGCTGCTCGGTGCCGGCCAGTTCGTCTTCTTTGGAGGGGGTTTCGGACATGGTGGGTTTTCGTGGGCGTCGTCAGGGCCGCCCGTGCAGCGCAGGGGGCGCGGCAGGCTGCGTCAGTGGAATTTTTGGGGGCGGTAACGTGCCACACGGGCGGCGCCAGACTGAGCCCTGGTGCGCACACCGCTGCGCGCCTTGTACCACTGGGGCGTGGCGCCACGCTTCAGGCGCCAGTTCTTGCCCGGGTGCTTGTAGGCGGGCACCACGGCGGTCTGCTCGGCCAGTGCGGCGCTGGCCGTGTCGGTGGCTTCGGCCCAGTCTTTCTCGAACTCGCTGGCGCTGGTCTGGATGGTGTTGTGCACGTCGCGCGCAGCGTTCTCCACCGTGTCCTTCATCTTCTTGAGCTCATCGAGCTCCATGGACCGGTTGACCTCCGCCTTCACGTCGGACACATAGCGCTGCGCCTTGCCCAGCAAGGTGCCGACAGTGCGGGCCACACGGGGCAGCTTTTCGGGGCCGATGACGATCAACGCCACGGCACCGATCAGCGCCATTTTGGACAGGCCGATATCAATCATGGATCAGGCGCTAGCGCAAAGCAGGCCCAGGCAGCGGGTCAGCACCACCGGCTCAGCTCTTTTGCTTGGCTTCGACATCGATGGTGGTCTTGTCGGTGGCCTGGCTGTTGGCCACCTGGCCGGCGGGGGGCGTGGCAGCAGCGGGGGCGTCCGAAGCGCCGTCCTTCATGCCGTCCTTGAAACCCTTGACGGCGCTGCCCAGGTCGGAGCCCATGTTCTTGAGCTTCTTGGTACCGAACACCATCACAACGATCAACAGCACGATCAGCCAGTGCCAGATGGAAAAAGAGCCCATGAAATATCTCCTAACGAATTGCAATCATTTTAGACGGGGGGCGTGACAGGAGTTCAGTGCCGGATCATGCCGGCACCTCTCTCTGTCGCGATCGTCAGCCTGGTTCAGCCTTTGAGCCACGGGCGGGGGCCGCCCATCACGTGGATATGCAGGTGGTGGATTTCCTGCCCACCTTCAAGCCCCGTGTTTACCACGACGCGAAAGCCACCATCCGGGTACGGGTTGCAGCCCTGCTCCAGCGCCAGCTTTGGCGCCAGCGCCATCATGCGCCCCAGCACCCCGGCATGCTCCGGGGTGACCTGCGCCATGGAAGGGATATGCAGCTTGGGCACCATCAGGAAATGCACCGGTGCCCATGGGTGGATGTCGTGGAAGGCGAAGATTTCTTCGTCCTCATAGACCTTCTTGGAAGGAATCTGGCCCGCGATGATTTTGCAGAAAAGGCAGTTCGGATCGTGCATGGGAGGGATCGGAGCAAAGGGAATCAGGGGTGCGGGCGCGGAGCAACGCTGCGGGTACTTCTCGCCCACTACGCATTGTCAGCGATCTGGATGCTGGGCCTCACGCCCACGTCCTTGCGATGCGCGTTCAGCCAGTCCTGCCCCGCAGCACGCCCCAGGGCAAACAGCTTGCGCACAAAGGCCAGGTCCGCACGCAGCTTGCTGTCGGCCCCAAAGGGCGCCAGCGCCGAGCCTCCGTCAATGCGGTGCATGCGCACGCTCTTGTAGCGGCGGGCGTCGAGCTTGCCCTCGGCGAGCAGGCGGCGCACAAACTCGATGGCGCGCAGCTCGGCCAGCAGGCTGGCGTTGAAGGTGACTTCGTTCATGCGCTCCATGATCTCCGAGGCGCTGCTGGGCACGTCCAGATGCTCGACGGGGTTGATCTGCACCAGCAGGATGTCCGAGGTATCGGTCTGGTAGATCAGCGGATGCAGCGCGGGGTTGCCGGAATAGCCGCCGTCCCAGTACGCCTCGCCCTCGATCTCGACCGCCTTGAACAGCATGGGCAGGCAGGCCGACGCCATCACTGCGTCGGCACTGAGCCGGGGCCCAAAGAAAATCTCGCCCCGGCCGGTGCGCACGTTGGTGGCACACACAAACACCTTGGGGCCGACCACACCGGTGCGGGCGGAGCACAGCAGGCTGAAATCCACCTCGCGCTCCAGCAGCTTGCGCAGGGGGTTGATCCCCAGCGGATTGGTCTGGTAAGGCGAGAACCACTGCGACATCATGCCCACCAGCGGGTTGGCGGCTGACAGCGGCGTTCCCCACGTCAGGCTGCCCAGTGCCCCAACCCCTTCCCACAGCCGGGTGAGCGACTCGCGGGCCAGGGCGCAGCCTGCGAGGTGGGCGTCTTCGGGGTCCTTGTGCTGCTGCGCGG
>DATLGV010000560.1:0-2070 GCA_035540275.1 Acidovorax sp.
GCAGGACAGATTGCGATCATGCATGCCGAGCTGGTGGAACGCCGCCGCTGGATCAGCGAGAAGCGTTTTCTGCACGCCCTCAACTACTGCATGCTGCTGCCCGGCCCCGAGGCGCAGCAGCTGGCCACCTACATCGGCTGGCTGCTGCACCGCTCCTGGGGCGGCATCGTGGCGGGGGCGCTGTTCGTGCTGCCCTCGCTGTTCATTCTGATAGCGCTGTCATGGGTGTACCTGCGCTTTGGCGATGTGCCGGTGGTGGCAGGCATCTTCTACGGCATCAAGCCCGCGGTGACGGCGCTGGTGCTGCACGCGGCGCACCGCATCGGCACGCGGGCGCTGAAGAACGGCTGGATGTGGGGCATCGCCGCCGCGTCCTTCGTGGCCATCTTCGCGCTCGACACGCCCTTCCCGGCCATCGTGCTGGCGGCCGGGCTGATCGGCCACTTCGGCGCCCGGCGCTGGCCCGCCGTGTTTGCCCTGGGGGGCGGCCACGGCAACGGGCACAAAGGCTATGGCCCGGCGCTGATCGATGACGACACCCCGCCGCCCGCGCACGCCAGTTTCTCCCGCCGCCACCTGGCCCGGGTGCTGGCAGCGGGGCTTGCGCTGTGGCTGGCAGCCATGGCCGTGCTGGTGGCCACGCAGGGCTGGCAGGGCACGCTCACGCAGATGGGCTGGTTCTTCACCAAGGCGGCGCTGGTCACCTTTGGCGGCGCCTACGCCGTGCTGCCCTATGTGTACCAGGGCGCTGTCGAGCACTACCACTGGCTCAGCGGCCCACAGATGATCGACGGCCTGGCGCTGGGCGAGACCACGCCCGGCCCGCTGATCATGGTGGTGGCTTTCGTCGGTTTTGTGGGCGGCTGGCTGCAGCAGGTGTGGGGGCCCGATGCGCTGTTTGCGGGCGCGGCGGCCGCCGCCACCGTGGTGACCTTCGTCACCTTCCTGCCCTCGTTCATCTTCATCCTGGCCGGCGGCCCGCTGGTGGAGGCCACGCATGGCAAGCTGGGCTTCACCGCACCGCTGTCGGCCATCACCGCCGCGGTGGTGGGCGTGATCCTGAACCTGGCGCTGTTTTTTGCCTACCACCTGCTATGGCCCCAGGGCTTTGGCGGGGCCTTCGACGCCGTGTCCGCCGTGATCGCCATCGGCGCGCTGGTGGCGCTGTTCCGCTTCAAGCTGGGGGTCATGCCGCTGCTGGCCCTGTGCGGGACCGCGGGGCTGGCGGTGACTTTCTTCCTCCAACCCTGGCTGGCCTGAGCCACTTGCCATCCACTTCCCGGGAGCCTCCCCATGCAAGCACGCGCCCAGCCCCTTCCTTTTGACCCGGCCACGCTGCCCGGCCTGTCCGAAAAGCTGCTGCGCAGCCACCACCAGAACAATTACGTCGGCGCCGTGGCACGGCTGAACGCCATCCGCGCTCAGTTGGGGGCCATGGACTTTGCGTCGGCGCCGGGCTTCGCGCTCAACGGACTCAAGCGCGAAGAACTCATCGCCAGCAACTCCATGCTGCTGCACGAGCTGTACTTTGCCAGCCTGGGCGGCCGGGGCGCACCACCCGCACCGGGCATGGCCCTGGCCCTGGCGGCCAGCTTTGGCAGCGTGGACCGCTGGCGCGAAGAGTTTGTCGCCATGGGCAAGGCGCTGGGTGGCGGGTCGGGCTGGGTGCTGCTGGTGTACCAGCCGCGCGAGGGGCGCCTGGTCAACCAGTGGGCCGCCGACCACACCCAGGCGCTGGCCGGCGGCGTGCCCGTCCTGGCGCTGGACATGTACGAACACGCCTACCACCTGGACCACGGCGCCGCGGCCGGCACCTATGTGGAAGCCTTCATGGCCCACATCGACTGGGCGGCGGTGTACGGCCGCTACCAGCAGGCCGTCAACGCGGCAAGCGATGGGCTGCAGGCATCGCCCAGCGAAGCCGCGCTGACGCCGCACTGCATCGACGTGCGCCGCGCCAGCGTGTTTGAAGCCGCCCCCAGCACCCTGCCCCGCGCCCGCTGGCGTGACCCGGCAGCCATCGCCACCTGGGCAGCCGAGCTGCCCGCTGACGAAGGCGTGGTGGTGTAC
>DATLGV010000561.1:0-1825 GCA_035540275.1 Acidovorax sp.
GGTGATGGCGCGCGACGAGGTCTTGGGGCACAGCATGCCGTGCGCCGCCACGATGGGCACGACCAGCATGGTGGTGCGGTTGCCCGGGATGCCGCCGATGCAGTGCTTGTCCACCACCAGCGGCTCGTGCCAGTCCAGGCGCCGGCCGCTGTTCACCATGGCGTCGGTCAGGAAGAAGACCTCCTCGCGGTCCAGCTCGCTGCGGTGGCAGGCCACCACAAAGGCGGTGAGTTCGATCTTGGAATACCGGTGGTCGGCAATGTCGCGCACGATGGCGCCAAAGTCCTCGCGCGTGAGGCGCTCGCTGGCGATCTTGCGGAACAGCGCGCCCATGGACTCGGGCGGCTCGGCCTGGGCCACCGACACGGTGTGGCCGTTGTCCACGCCCAGCTGGGCAAACGCGTCTTCCGACAGGCCCAGTTCATTGCAGCCCACGATGGCGAGGTCATCCACCACATTGACCGTGGCCAGGATGCGGCGGCCGTTGGCGCGCACCTCGATCTTGGACAGGGCCTGGAAGCCCTCGGCCCGGTACACGGCGCAGTCGCGGTGCAGGTAGGCGACGTTCTCGCGCCAGGTGTCAATGGCCACGCGGCGCAGGGCCAGTTGGGATCGGGGCGGTGTACCTGCGGGGTCGGCCGAGGCAACGCTCTGGTTGACCGAGGGAGTGGAAGGGGACGAGGTGGTGGGCTCAGCGTGCATCGCACCAGCCTATACCGAAAATGCCCGCCCCGGCTGCGGGATCACCCCCGGCCAGCGGCTTCGGGCCCCCATCTCCGGCGTTGCTTGATCTGCATCAAGCAACACCGGTCACGGGGCCGCTGCGGGCTGCAGCCGCAGCAAGCGCCCCTGCGGGCTGCCGGTCAACAGGTACAGCAGGCCGTCCGGCCCCTGGCGCACGTCTCGGATGCGCTCGCCATTGCCTTGCAGAAGCCGCTCCTCCTTTTGCACCTGGCTGCCAGCCACCTCCAGCCGGTGCAGGGTGCCAAACTTGAGCGACCCGACAAACAAACTGCCCTGCCACGCCGCGCCGTAGCGCATGCTGGTCAGAAACGCCATGCCCGACGGCGCGATGGAGGGCGTCCAATGGTGCAGCGGCTGCTCCATGCCCGCCTTGGCCGTGCCCTCGCCCATCTTGCCGCCGCCATAGTTCTCGCCGTAGGTGATGACGGGCCAGCCGTAGTTGCGCCCTGGCTGGGGCAGATTGATTTCGTCACCGCCCTGCGGGCCATGCTCGTGCATCCACAGCCTGCCATCGGGGCCTATCGTGGCGCCCTGGGGGTTGCGGTGGCCGTGGCTCCAGATCTCGGGCAAGGCGCCGGGCTGCTTCACGTACGGGTTGTCGGGCGGTGCTGCTCCGTCGGGGGTGATGCGAATGAGCTTGCCATGGTGGTTGTCGAGCTTTTGGGCGTCGTCCTTGCGGTGGTAGCGCTCGCCCAGGGCCACAAACAGGTTGCCGTCACCAGCCTGGGCGATGCGGCAGCCAAAATGCAGCGCGCTCTCCACCTTGGGCCGCTGGCTGAAGATGACGCGCACGTCCTGCAGGCTGCTGGCGTCTGCCGACAAGGTGGCACGCGCCACGGCCGTGCTGTTGCCCGCCGCGCCACCCGCTGCGGGCTCGGCAAAACAGAAGTAGATGCGGCGGTTGCGCGCAAAATCGCGGTCGGTCACCACATCCAGCAAGCCGCCCTGCCCGCCCACCGCCACCGGCGGCACGCCCGCCAGCGCAGGGCCCACCTGCCCGGTCACACTGACCACGCGCAGGCGCCCCGGCCGCTCGGTCACCAAAAACTGCCCGCCGGGCAAAAAGGCCACCGCCCACGGA
>DATLGV010000562.1:0-1620 GCA_035540275.1 Acidovorax sp.
GTGTCGGGGGTGGATGGCTTGCCGAGGGAAAAAGAATTCTGCTGGCTCTAATATCTGATAAATATATTTAAAAGCAAAATCAATGCCTGCGGGGTGCGGGTAAGCCCTGAAAACGAGTGGATGGGGGGACTGGTGGTGTTCCTGTCAGCCTGGCGGAGTCACAGGTTCGCTACCGGGCCCGGTAGCGCAAGCTACCAGCGTGCCAATGCGCGCCGGCGCCAGCAGGTGCCGTGGGGGCGCCGGCGTCCAGCCAAACAAATGCTGCGTGGCCGCGCCGCAGATACGGCCCTGGCAGGCGCCCATGCCGCAGCGGGTGTGCAGCTTGGCGTCGATCCAGCCCTGCCGCCCGACCAACGCGGCGTAGGGCACGTCTTCGCAGCGGCACACCAGGGTGTCGGGCTGCGCCAGTGTCTTGAGTGCTTCGTTCAATACAAAAGAAGTTTGCAGCGCCTGCGCAAAGCGCTCCCACCGCACCAGCGGTGGACGCAGCGCCTGCGCCTGTTGCATCTGTCCAGCCGCTGCATGCCCGGCGATGCTGCCCTGAACCAGTGCACGCTCGCTCCCGCCAAAGCCGGTGCTCTCCCCCGCGGCGAACACACCCGGCACGCTGGTGTGCATTTGCGCATCCACCGCCAGGCCCTGGCCGCCGCTCAGCGGCCCGCCCAATGCGCAGCCCAGCAACTGGCCCAGCTGGGTGTTGGGCACCAGTCCAAAGCCGCAGGCGATGCGGTCGCAGGCGATGGTTTCTTCTGCACTGGAGCCCTTGCGCAGCCGCACGGACTGCACCTGGGTGGTGCCTTGCGCCTCCAGCACATGGGTGCTTGCGCGCAAGCCGGGGTGGAGCAGGGGGAGGGCTTGCAGCGCCTTGGCCGGCCAGCGTGGCAATTGCGCCGCAAAGCCTGCGAGCGATGCCCAGGAGGCCTGCTCGGCAATGCGCACCACGGTGGCACCCGCCTGCGTGGCCGTGGCGGCCGCCGCCAGCAGCAGGGGGCCGGTGCCAGCGATCACGATGCGCTGGCCGCGTACATGGAGCCCCGCCTTGATAAGGGCCTGCAGCGCACCCGCGCCCGTCACTCCGGGCAAGGTCCAGCCCGGGAAGGGCAGCAGCAGTTCGCGTGCGCCGGTGCACAGGATGATGCGGTGGCTGTGCTGGGTCCAGCCCCGGTCGGCGTCTTCCAGCAGCAGGGCGGGGGCTTTGTCTGTGGGTTGGCGTGCGCCCAGGCCCACCACCCGGGTGCCGGTCAGCACCCGGATGTTGGCGTGCCGGGCGAGGGCCGCGCGGTGCTGCTGCGCCAGCGGCGGCAGGGCGACCTGCGGGCCATCGCGCCAGATCTGGCCGCCGGGCTGGGGGTTGTCGTCCACCACGGTGATGGCCGCACCGCTGGGGGCCGACGCCAGTGCCGCTGCCATGCCAGCCGGGCCCGCGCCGATGATGAGGATGTCGCAGCGTTCGTGCATGGGGAAGGGGCGGTTCATGGGCATGGCGTAGCGCTCCCGGGGGCGGTGCCTGCATCGGTGTCGATGACCATGCCCTCGGCGCACGCCGTCTGGCATGCCAGGCGGATGCGGCCCTGGATGCGCACGCGGCATTCGTGGCACACGCCCATGCCACACAGCGGC
>DATLGV010000563.1:0-2353 GCA_035540275.1 Acidovorax sp.
GCTCAACATCGCCAAGCAGGTGCCGGGCAAGGAGGAGTTCTACGAAACCCTGCGCTACTACCGCCGCCAGCTGGAGCTGCACGGTGTGGAGGTGCGCCTGAACACCCGAGTAGAAGCGGCCGACCTGGCGGGCCAGGGATATGACGAGGTGGTGGTGGCCACAGGCATAAAGCCGCGCACCCCGGACATCGAAGGCATCGACCACCCCAAGGTGCTGAGCTACCTGGACGTTCTGCGCGACAAGAAGCCGGTGGGCCGGCGCGTGGCCATCATCGGCGCGGGCGGCATCGGCTTCGACGTGGGCGAGTACCTCACGCACGAAGGCGAGAGCGGCGCGCTGGCACCTGCCAAGTTCAATGAGGAGTGGGGCATCGACCCCGCCTATGCCCAGGCCGGCGGTCTGCGCCCTGCACAGGTGGAAGCCCCCGCGCGCCAGGTGCACCTGCTGCAGCGCAAGAGCAGCAAGGTCGGCGATCAGCTGGGCAAGACCACGGGCTGGATCCACCGCACCTCGCTCAAGGCGCGCAACGTGGGCATGAGCTCGGGCGTGGCCTATGAGCGCGTGGACGATGCGGGCCTGCACATCACCATCGATGGCGGCGCACCCCAGGTGCTCGACGTCGACCACATCGTAGTCTGCGCCGGCCAGGAGCCGCTGCGCGCGCTGTACGACGCGCTGGTGGCCGCGGGCCAGAGCTCCCACCTCATCGGCGGTGCCGACGTGGCGGCCGAACTCGACGCCAAGCGCGCCATCCTGCAGGGCACGACGCTCGCCGCATCCATCTGACTGATTTTCGATTTATCCCCAGGAGACACACCATGACCGAAGCACCGAAGAACATCCACCCCGCCGTCGCCCGCTCGCTCGACACCTGGCACCACATGGTGGCCAGCCGCGACCTGTCGAACCTGCTCTCCATCGTGCATCCCGACGCGGTGTTCCGCTCGCCCATGGCGAACACGGCTTACACCTCGGCCCCGGCGCTGATGCTGGCCCTGTCCACGGTGATCCAGGTGTTCGAGGACTTCACCTACCACCGCCAGCTGGCCACCGACGACGGCCTGAACATCGTGCTGGAGTTCAGCGCCCGCGTGGGCGACAAGCAGCTCAAGGGGATCGACCTGGTGCGCTTCAACGAGCAAGGCCAGATAACAGAGTTCGAAGTCATGGTGCGCCCTTTGAGCGGCCTGCAGGCCCTGGGTGCCGAGATGGGGGCGCGGCTGGGCGACAAGCTTCCGGCCTTCAAGGCAAAGGCTTGAAGCGTTCGTAAAAGAAAAGACAGGAGACAAAGCCCATGACCGCCACCACCGCACCGCCAACTTTCGCGCCTTGGGAGAGTTCCTACCCGCCAGCCCTGCGCAACTACCAGCTCGACTTGGCGGCGCTGCCCGCCAATGCTGCGCAGCTGGCCACGCAGGCCGCGGCGGACCACGGGGACCAGCCCGCATTCACAATCGTACTGCCCACGGGCGCGAACGTGGTGCGCAGCTTTCGCGAGATCGATGCCCTGTCGGACGCCTTCGCCGTCTGGCTGGTGCGCGAGCAGGGCCTGCAGGTGGGCGATGTGCTCGCGCTGCAGTTGCCCAACAGCCTGCACTATCCCATCGCGGTGTTCGGTGCGTGGAAGGCCGGGGTCATCGTGACCAACGTGAACCCGCTGTACACCGGGCGCGAGCTGCGCCTGCAGCTCGAAGACAGCGGCGCGCGGCTGCTGTTGGTGTGCGACATGTTCCTGCCGGTGGCGCGGCCTGTTGCAGAAGAGTTGGGATTGCCGGTGTTGACGGCCAGCCTGTGGGACTTTTTTGAGGAACCCGTGGCCTCAGCCATCCGCGCCAAGATGGCGGGGCCTGCCGACCCCGCCGCGGTGCCGCTGCCGCGCATGGTCGATGCGCTGGCGCAGGGCAAGGCGCTGGCACCTGTCGACCACCGCAGCCACCCCGTGGCGGTGTATCAGTACACGGGCGGAACCACCGGGCGCAGCAAGGGCGCGGTGATCACGCACGGCAACATCCTGGCCACCCTGCGCATCACGCGCGATTTTCTGGATGCCTACGACGGCCCCCAGCGCGGCGAGACCATGCTCACCGGGCTGCCCATGTACCACGTGTTCGCTTTCATGGTGAACTTCCTGGTGTTCTTCCAGGTGGGGGCGCGCAACCTGCTGGTGCCCAACCCGCGCCCCATGTCCAACCTGCAAAAGACCTTCGAGCAGTTCGACGTGCAGTGGACCGCCGGGGTGGACACGCTGTTCGCTGGCCTGATGGCCGAGCCCTGGTTCCAGGCCAGCCCACCGAAGCTGCGCTACGCGTTTTCGGGTGGCACGGCCTTGCGTACATCGACCGCGCAGGCCTG
>DATLGV010000564.1:0-5053 GCA_035540275.1 Acidovorax sp.
AGCCACCCGCATTGTTGCCATCCGCCACGGCGAGACCGCCTGGAACGTGGACACCCGCATCCAGGGCCACCTGGACATTCCGCTCAACGACACGGGCCTGTGGCAGGCCGATCAGGTGGCTCAGGCCCTGGCGGGCGAGCCGATTGCCGCCATCTACACCAGCGACCTGCAACGGGCCCACGCCACGGCCCAGGCCGTGGCCCGCACCACGGGTGCGCCCTTGATGACCGAGACCGGCCTGCGCGAGCGCAGTTTTGGCCACTTTCAGGGCCAGACATTTGCCGAGATCGAGGCCAGGCTGCCCGAAGATGCGCTGCGCTGGCGCAAGCGCGACCCGCACTACACGCCCGAAGGCGGCGAGTCGCTCATGACCTTGCGTGACCGCATCGAGCGCACCGTGAACGCACTGGCGCAGCGTCATGTGGGCGAGCAGGTGGTGATGGTGGCCCATGGCGGCGTGCTCGATGTGCTGTACCGCCTGGCCACGCGCCAGGACATCCAGGCGCCGCGCACCTGGCAGCTGTCCAACGCCGCCATCAACCGCCTGCTGTGGACGGAGAACGGCCTCGCCCTGATCGGCTGGGCAGACACCCAGCACCTAGACAACAACGCCCTCCGCGATGAAACCCATTCCTGAAGCCTTGCAGTCCACCGTGGGTCAACGCGTGGACCTGATCGACACCCCCGCCCTGGTGGTGGACCTGGACGCCATGGACCGCAACATCCAGCGCATGGCCGACTTCGCACGCAAGCACCAGGTGCGCTGGCGGCCCCACGCCAAGATGCACAAAAGCGCCGAATTGGCCCTGCAACTGCAGCGCGCGGGCGCCCAGGGCGTGTGCGTGCAGAAGGTGGCCGAGGCCGAGGCCCTGGCGGCCGCAGGGGTGGATGACATCACCATCACCAACCAGGTCATTGCCATGCCCAAGCTGCACCGCCTTGCGCGGCTGGCTGCCCAGCTGGCAGCGCGCGGCGGGCGCCTGGGGGTGGCCGTGGACCATGCCGAGGGTATTGAACGCCTGGCCGAAGCCATGGCGCAATCCGGCAGCGATGCCGGTATCGACGTGCTGGTGGAGATCGACGTGGGCCAGGGGCGCTGCGGCGTGCGCCCCGGCGAGGCCGCCGTGCCCCTGGCGCTGGCCGTGGCGCGCAGCCCGCGCCTGCGGTTTGCGGGGCTGCAGGCCTACCATGGGCGGGCCCAGCACCTGGCCAGCGCAGTGGGCCGGCGCGAGGCCATTGCCGCGGTGGTGCGCGCCGCCGACCACACGCGCCAGCTCATCGAAGCCGCCGGACTGCCCGTGCCGCTGATCACCGGCTCAGGCACCGGCACCCTGGTGCACGAAGCGGCCAGCGGCGTATTTGGCGAGCTGCAGGCGGGCTCGTTTTTGTTCATGGACGCCGACTACGCCCGCAACGAGCGCGAGCCGGCCCAGCCAGCGTTTGAACACGCGCTGTACGTCAAGACCCAGGTGGTGTCGGTGCACGACACCCACGCCGTGTGCGACGCGGGCCACAAGAGCCACGCCATCGACTCCGGCCTGCCCACCGTGGCCCTGCTGCCCGCCGACCGCACCCTGCGTTACGCCAATGGCGGCGACGAACACGGCCTGCTGTACGCAGACGCCCCCGACGCCCGCCTGCCCAGCCTGGGCCACATGCTCTGGCTCATCCCCGGCCACTGCGACCCCACGGTGAATCTGTACGACTTTTTGATCGGCGTGCGCGGGGGGCTGATGGACGGGGTGGTGGAGCGGATCATCAGGGTTGATGCCAGAGGCGCGCTGACCTGATTGGGGCAAAAATCGGCGGACATTTTTTGGTGTCCTCCATGAGCCCCAGCCAGATCATTGTCCTTGCCACTCCCGTCTTCCTGCTGCTCATCGCCGTTGAACTGGCCGTGGGCTACCAACGCCGGCGCAACACCTACCGGCTGGCGGACGCGGTCAGCAGCATCAGCCTGGGCATGCTGAGCCAGACCAGCGCGGTGTTCACGCGGCTGCTGCGCATCGGCATCTACACCGCCCTGTTCGAGCAGGTGGCGCTGTGGCGGAGCGACGCGTTCTGGACCAGCCTGCCCGGCTGGCTGCTGGCGCTGGTGTTCTACGACTTCTGCTACTACTGGCTGCACCGCATGGGGCACGAGTCGGCCGTGCTGTGGGCCGCGCACGCAGTGCACCACCAGAGCCAGGACTACAACCTCAGCACCGCGCTGCGCCAGACCAGTTCGGGCGCGCTGCTGGGCTGGATCTTTTATGTGCCCATGGCAATGGCGGGCGTGCCGCCTCTGGTGTTCGGCGTGGTGGCACTCATCGACCTGCTCTACCAGTTCTGGGTGCACACCGAGCAGGTGGGTCGCCTGGGCTGGTTTGACCGCTGGTTCTGCAGCCCCAGCAACCACCGCGTGCACCATGCCGTCAACGACGCCTACCTGGACAAGAACTACGGCGGCATCCTGATCCTGTGGGACCGGATGTTCGGCACCTTCAAGGACGAAGACGCGCAGGAGAAATGTGTGTACGGCACCCGCGGCCTGCTGGGCAGCTGGGACCCGCTGTGGGCCAACGCCCAGGTGTACGCCGGGCTGGCGCACGACAGCTGGCACGCGCGCAGCTGGCCCGACAAGCTCAAGGTCTGGATCAAGCCGCCCGGCTGGCGGCCTGCGGATGTGGCGGAGCGGTTCCCCAAGCCCGCCTTCAGCATGGCGCAGATGCAGCTGTACCAGCCACCGATGTCGCGTGCCGTGCAGTGGTTTGCACTGCTGCAGTTCGCGCTGCTGCTCGTGGGTGTGGCGGCCTTTCTGTGGCAGGCCGATGCGGCGCCGCTGGCGCACAACGCCGTCTGGTTTGCCGTGCTGCTGACGGTGCAATGGTCGCTGGGCGCGGTGATGCAGGGGCGCATCGGCATGCTGATGGCGCTGATGCTGCAAAGCGCTGCGCTGGCCACGGCCACCAGTGCGCTGGGATTCATGCAGTGGCATTGGCTGTTCAAGCCACTGACCATGGCAATTGCTATTGTTTTGGTAGCTACTAGCGCTTATTCGACTGGCGCAAGGGGCACATCAGGCTCCAACACGCCCTGGGTCTTGCTGATCGCGGCCCTGGGCGGGTCCTTGGCGGGGGATGTGTTCCTCATGTTCCCAGGCTTTTTCATCCCCGGTCTGGTGAGCTTTCTGGTGGCGCACCTGTTCTATGGGGCGCTGTTCAAAAGCGGGCAGGCGTGGTTTCCGCACCGGGGTGCCCTGGCGGGCACGCTGGGCATTGGCGTGGGAATGTATGCCTTTCTGTGGGCGGGCGGCCTGCCGCCTGCACTGCGCGCGCCCGTCGCGGCCTATGTGCTGGTGATTGCGCTGATGGCGGCCCAGGCCATTGGCAGGGCGACCGTGTTGCGCGACACTCCGTCATTGCTGGTGGCAGTTGGCGCCGGGTTTTTCATGCTCAGCGACTCGCTGCTGGCCACGAACCGGTTTGTGACCCCCCTGCCCATGGCACAGTTCTGGGTGCTGGCGACGTACTACGCGGCGCAGGCCCTGATCGTGGCAGGCCTGCTGCGGGGCGCAGCCCGTGCAGAACCCGCCTCTGCCACGCCCCTCACACCCCAAACAGATCTTGCCCGCTCGCCTTCGGCGGCGTGACCCCCAGGTGGCGGAACGCCGCCAGCGTGGCAATGCGCCCGCGCGGCGTGCGCTGCAGGAAGCCCTGCTGGATCAGGTAGGGCTCGATCACGTCCTCGATGGTGCCGGCCTCTTCCCCAATGCTGGCGGCAATGTTGTCCAGCCCTACGGGGCCGCCGTCAAAGCGGTGGATCACGGCTTCGAGCAGCTTGCGGTCCATCACGTCAAAGCCTTGCGGGTCCACGTCCAGCATCGCCAGCGCCTTGTCGGCAATCTCCCTGGTGATGCGGCCGTTGCCCTTGACCTCGGCGTAGTCGCGCACGCGGCGCAGCAGCCGGTTGGCAATGCGCGGTGTGCCACGCGAGCGCCGGGCGATCTCGAAGCCGCCGTCCTCGTCCATGGGCGCATTGAGCAAGCCGGCACTGCGCTGGACGATGCGTGCCAGCTCTTCGGCCGTATAGAACTCCAGCCGCGCCACGATGCCAAAACGGTCGCGCAGCGGGTTGGTGAGCATGCCCGCACGCGTGGTCGCGCCCACCAGGGTGAAGGGCTGCAGGTCGAGCTTGATGCTGCGCGCCGCCGGGCCTTCGCCGATCATGATGTCGATCTGGTAGTCCTCCAGCGCGGGGTAGAGGATTTCCTCCACCACGGGTGACAGGCGGTGGATTTCGTCGATGAAGAGGACGTCGTTCTTTTCGAGGTTGGTCAGCAGCGCCGCCAGGTCCTTGGGCTTTTCGAGCACCGGGCCACTGGTCTGGCGCAGGTTCACGCCCAGCTCGGCCGCGATGATGTGCGACAGCGTGGTCTTGCCCAGGCCGGGCGGGCCGAACAGCAGCACGTGGTCCAGCGCTTCGCCCCGCTTGCGCGCCGCGCCGATGAAGATCTCGAGCTGCTCGCGGGTCTTGCTCTGGCCCACGTACTCGGACAGCAGATTGGGCCGCAGCGCGCGCTCGATCGCCTCCTCCTGCGGAGAGGCGGGGGCGGCGGAAATCACCCGGGATGGCGGCTGTGGCGCGAAGTCGTCGGTCTGGATCGTCATGGGCGGCTCATCGGGGCCATCCATAGTATGCGATGCCTTCGAACCGCCAGTTCGGGTCGTTGGTGCGCACGTATTCCTTTTCCGCCTCGCTGATGGTGTAGAAGTGGCTGCCCGTGCTGGGGTTGTAGAAGCGGTAGATCGGCAGCGCCTCGCCGCCGGCGGTCGTGGTGCCCCACCAGCTCGTTCCCTCGAAGTTGAAGTTCGGTTGTCTCAGCTGCACCCGCGCCCGCTCGTCCTCGCTGATGGTGTAGAAGTGCGAGCCGACGTTCGTCACGTAGAAGCGGTACACGGGGCTCAGCCCCGCCCCGGAGGCGCCGTGGGCGTAGAAGGTCACGCCCTCGTAGAAGTAGGAGCGGTTGTAGTTCACCACCTGGTCGCGCTCGGCCATGCTCATGGTGTAGAAG
>DATLGV010000565.1:0-8172 GCA_035540275.1 Acidovorax sp.
GGCACGTACGCGCTGCCCGAAGCACAGGTGGATCGCTTCATGATGAAGGTACTGCTGGGCTACCCCACCGAGGAGGAAGAGTTCGTGATCGCCCAGCGCGCGCTCGATGTGCCGGTGCAGGTGCTGCCCGTGGCCACCACGGCGCAGCTGGCCGCGCTGCAGGCCGAATGCCGCACGGTGTATGTAGACCCTTCGATGCTGCAATACGCCGTGAAGCTGGTGGCCGCCACGCGCGAGCCCGCGCGGCATGGCCTGAAAGACCTGGCCGGCTACATCAGCTGCGGCGCCAGCCCGCGCGCAACCATTGCGCTGGCCGAGGGCGCCCAAGCCCTGGCCATACTGCGCGGGCGCAACTATGTGCTGCCGGAAGACATGGTGGACCTGGCCGCCGACGTGCTGCGCCACCGCGTGGCGCTGTCGTACGAGGCACTGTCCGAGGGGCTGGATGCCGACGCGCTCATCCAGCGCATCATGGCCAAGATCCCGGCACCGGCGCGCCCCTTGCACCACGAACAAAAGGCCGCTTGAGTCCACCCGCCATGACCAGCAAGCCAGCCGAAACCTCCGCCACGGTGCACACCCTGCCCACGCTGCCCGGGCAGGCCGACCGGCTGCTGCGCGAACTGGAGTGGAAGGTGATCCGCCGCCTGGACGGCCTGCTGCAGGGCGACTACCGCACGCTGATGCGCGGCAGCGGCCTGGACCTGACCGACCTGCGCGAATACCAGCCGCACGACGATGTGCGCCACATCGACTGGAACGTGACCGCGCGGCTGAACCAGCCCCATGTGCGCGTGTTCACCGAAGACCGCGAAATGTCGGCCTGGTTTCTGCTGGACCTGAGCCCGTCCATCAGCTTCGGCCCTGCAGGCCATGCCAAGCGCGACATCCTGACCGGCTTTGTGGCCGTGCTCTCGCGCCTGCTCACCCGCCACGGCAACCGCGTGGGCGCCATGCTGTACGGCGGCGCCAGCCCGCAGGCGGCGCACGCGGTGGACGCCGTGCTGCCCCCGCGCAGCAGCCGCGCCCATGTACTGCATCTGGTGCACAAACTGCTGCCACCCCCAACCCCCATGCCGCCGCACAAGACGGGCGGCAGCGCCACCGAGCTGCACCGGCTGCTGCAGACCGGCCTGGCCACGCTCAAGCGCCGGTCCACCGTGTTGGTGGTGTCCGACTTCATCAGCGCGCCTGGCTGGGAAAAGCCCCTGGCCCAACTGGCCCAGCGGCATGACGTGGTGGCCGTGCGCCTGCTCGACCCACTGGAGCTGGAACTGCCCGACGTGGGTCTGGTCACGCTGCGCGATGCCGAAAGCGGCGAGCAACTGCAGGTGGACACGCACGACGCAGGCTTTCGCCGCCGATTTGCGCAGCTGGCTGCCGACCGCGAGGCCGCGCTGCGCGAGGGCCTCGCCCGCGCGGGCGCCGACACGCTGGAGCTGTGCACCGACGATGATCTGGTGGATGCCCTGCTGCGCTTCATGGACCTGCGCCAGCGCCGGGTGCGGGCGCACAGCAACCCTCTCATCCCCGCATCGGCATCTGCGGGCCCTGCAGCACAGGCTGCCGCCTGACCGATCGATGGATTGACCACCCGCCGCACACGCTGTACTCGCCACCAAGGACACACACCATGGTTTTTCTCTGGCCCACCCTGCTCTGGCTGCTGCTGGCGGTGCCCTTGTTGGTACTGCTGTACTGGTGGCTGCTGCACCGGCGCAAGAAAACAGCGCTGACCTACTCCAGCCTGTCCCTGGTGCGCGAGGCCATGGGCCCCGGCCAGCACCTGCGCCGCCACATCCCGCCCGCGCTGTTCCTGCTGGCCCTGGTGGCGCTGCTGCTGGCCGCCGCGCGCCCGCTGGCCGTCATCACCCTGCCCTCGCAGGACCAGACCATCATGCTGGCCATGGACGTGTCGGGCAGCATGCGCGCCGCCGACGTGGAGCCCGACCGCATCACCGCCGCCCAGAACGCCGCCAAGGCCTTCATCGCCGACCTGCCGCGCCATGTGCGCGTGGGCATCGTGGCCTTTGCCGGCAGCGCCCAGCTGGCCCAGCTGCCCACACAGAGCCGCGAAGACCTGGTCAAGGCCATCGATAGCTTCCAGTTGCAGCGCGGCACGGCCACGGGCAACGGCATCATGCTGTCGCTGGCCACCATCTTTCCCGACGCGGGCATCGACATCGCCGCGCTGGGCGGCCGCCAGGCCATGCGCCCGAAGCCCATCGAAGAGCTGGGCAAGCAGCAGGACCCCGCCAAGACCTTCACGCCCGTGGCCCCGGGCTCCTACAACTCGGCCGCCATCATCATGCTGACCGACGGCCAGCGCACCACAGGCGTGGACCCGCTGGAAGCCGCCAAGTGGGCGGCCGACCGGGGGGTGCGGGTGTACACGGTGGGGGTGGGCACGGTGCAGGGCGAGACGATTGGCTTTGAGGGCTGGTCGATGCGGGTGCGGCTCGATGAGGAAACCCTCAAGGCCGTGGCGGCGCGGACCAATGCCGAATACTTTCATGCGGCCACGGCGGCAGACCTGAAGAAGGTGTACGAGACGCTGAGCTCGCGGCTGACGGTGGAAAAGAAGGAAACGGAGATCTCCGCGCTGCTCGCACTGGCGGGCGCGGCGCTGGCCCTGCTGGCTGCGGCGCTTTCGGTGTGGTGGTACGGCCGCGTGTTGTGATGCCGCAGCCAGGGTGCGGCGCGGCAGCACTCAGCGTCGGCAGCGCTTCAGAAGTCCGGCACCGCGTGCACGCGCCCGCGGCCACTGCGCTTGGCCTGGTACAGGCGGTCATCCGCGCGGGCCATGAGCTCATCCCAGCTTTCCGAAGGGCCGCCGCGCATGGCAACCCCCACGCTGGCGCCCACCAATAGGTGAAGTGCCTCCACCTTGAACGGTGTGGCGGCAGCCTCCACGATCTTGCGGGCGACCCGCTCGGCATGCGCAGGTTCGCGCACCCCCGACAGCACCACGGCGAACTCGTCGCCACCCATACGGGCCACCGCGTCCGTGGGGCGCACCAGGTTCTGCAGCCGTTGCCCGAACGCCTGCAGCAGCCGGTCGCCGACCAGATGCCCATATTGGTCGTTGACGGGCTTGAAATGGTCGAGATCGATGCACAGCAGGGCCACGCCGCCCTCTTCCTGCCCCGCGTGCTGTTCTCGCAGGTACGCCTGCAGGCCCGCACGGTTGAGCAGTCCGGTGAGCGGGTCGCGGTTGGCCATGTCAAGCAGCCTGCCAGCCTCCTCGCGGAAGCTGGTGACGTCCACGGCCATGCACAGGAACCCGTCCACCGCCCCGGGCTGCGAGCGCAGGGGAATGAAGTGGATGGTCAGGTGCGCGGCGGGCGTGCGCTCGGGGTGGTCCTCGTCCAGCGTGACGGTTTCGCCGGCCAGCACCCGGTCGATGGCGGGCTTGCTGCGCGCATAGGCCTGAGCGCCCAGGAACTCCTGCATCGTGCGGCCCACGACCTCGTTGCGGGAGGCCCGGTGCCAGCGCTCGAAGGCGCTATTGACGAACTGGTAGCGTTCATCGGCGCCCACCACGGCCACCAGCGTGGGCAGCGCCTCGGTGACGGACCTCAGCGTGGCCGTTTGCCGCGCCAGCGCTTCGCGTGCCTGCGCCTGCTCGGAGATGTCGCGCATGATGGCCGAGAAATGCTGGATGCGGCCGCCGGGGTCCCGGTGCCCGATCACCATGTGGCTCACCGGAATCACCCGCTGTCCCGCGCCATACACGGTGGTCTCGCCCACCCACACGCCATGCATGCGCACGGCCGGCACGATGTCCGCGCCGTACAGCGCGTTGGTCTCGGGGGTGTTGAACTCGCTGAAGAGATGTCCGGTGACGTCGGCGTCGGGCCCGAACCCCAGAATCCGCCGTGCGGCCGGGTTCATGTAGGTGACCTGGCCTTGCAAGTCCGCCTGCACCACGAAGTCCGAGCTGTGTTCCAGAATGGCAGTGAGCACCCGCAGCCCGCGCTCGGCCCTGGCACGCTGGGTGATGTCCACGCCGGTGAAGAAAAAGCCCCGGACCCGGCCGCTGGGGGCCACGTCCGGGACCAGCTGGCTCTCAATGCGCAAGGGCAGGCCGTTGCGCACTTCCTCGAATTCGAACCGCTGCGGCGCGCCGGTGAGCACGGCCTGCACGCGCTGCGCCATGTCTTGGGGGGCCGGCTCTCCGGGCATGTCATTGCGGGTGCGTCCGATGATGTCCTCGCGCGGGAGGCCAAAGTGCTCGCACACGGCCTGGTTCACAAAGCGAAAGCGCAGATGCCGGTCGATATAGCCCATCCGGATGGGCAGCCCGTCCGTCACCAGCCGCACAAAGCGCTCGCTCTCCGCCACCCGCTGCGCCATGCGGCGCCGCTCCGTCACGTCCTGGATGGCCCCAAAGAGGCGCACCACGACGCCGGCCTCGTGCTCTGCCTCGCCGACCGCCCGCACCCAGATGTCCCGCCCTGCCGCGGTGCGCATGGGCAACTCCAGATCCCAGGCCTCGCCGCTCTCCATCGCCCGCTGCACCGCCGCGGTCATGGTTTCGCGGGCCTCCGGCAGATAGAAGCTGAGCGCGTTGTCCAGCGTCGGCCGGTAATCGGGAGGGACTTCGTGAATGCGCAAGGTCTCGGACGACCACGAGATGGCGCCACTGCGGACGTCGAATTCCCAGCCCCCCACGCCTGCCACGCGGCCGGTGCGCTCGAGCAACTGCTGGCTGGCCAGCAGGGCGCGCTCGGCCATCTTCTGGGCCGTGATGTCGCGCCCCACGGAATGGGTGTAGGGCCGCTGCTGGCTGTCGCGCAGAAAGGTGTTGGTCCACGCCACCCAGCGGTCTGTGCCATCCGCCGACAGCATGCGGTTTTCGCCGCGGGTCGAGCCCTCCGTGAGGAACACCTGGGCGAGCCTTTCGCGCACCATCTCGCGTTCCGTGGGCTCGACGTAGTCGTACAGGCTCTTTCCCACCATGTCCTGCACCTCGACGCCGAAGTGGCGGGCGTACGCCCGGTTGGCGAAGAACACCGTGCCATCGGGCCAGGACAAAGCCTGCAGCTCGGTCTGCGCTTCGACCATGGTGCGATAGCGCAGCTCGCTTTCTGCCAGCGCCTTTTCATACTGCTGGCGCACCGCGAATGCGCGCTCGACCAGATCGCGTCGCATGTCCAGTGCCTGGGACACCATGACGGACAGAGCGCGCAGCGTGGCCCGCTGGTGTGCATTGAGCTGGCGGGCCTGGCGGTCGATGACGCACAGGGTGCCGACGCGGCTGCCGTCCTCGCCAGTCACGAGCTGGGCGCCCGCGTAGAAGCGGATGTCGGGAGCGCCCGTCACCAGCGGGTTGCTGGCAAAGCGCGGGTCCTGCGTGGCGTCCGGCACCTCCATCACATCGTCCATGCAGATCGCATGGGCGCAGAAGGCCACATCGCGCGGCGTCTCGTTCACGCCGGACAGACCCACGTTGGCCTTGAACCACTGGCGCTCGGCGTCGACCAGGCTGATGAGCGCGATCGGGACCCCACACACCTCGGCAGCCATCCGCGCGATGGAGTCCAGCAGCGGCTCGGCAGGCGTGTCGAGCACCATGAGGGCGCGCAACGCCTCAAGCCTGCGGGATTCGTCAGGAGGAAGGCTGGCAGGGACTGTCATCTGCGGGCGTCCGTGAAAAAACACACGGCGGCATCTTACCGGCCGCACCCTCGGGTGCGCCACCCTTGGATGACCCAGGCGGTACCGGCCTTTGAACCTGTTCAAAAGCCCGTCGCCCCCACTCGGGGCGCCAAAGGGGAAATGAGCTACGCCAGGTGGCCCTGCACCAGCCGCACGACGCGATCGCAGCGCGCTGCCAGCGACTCATCGTGCGTCACCATGACAAACGCCGTGCCCTGGTCACGCGCCAGCTGCAGCATCAGATCGAACACCCCATCCGCTGTGCTCCGGTCCAGATTGCCCGTGGGCTCGTCGGCCAACACGCAGGCGGGCCGCGTCACCAGCGCCCGCGCAATGGCCACCCGCTGGCGCTCGCCGCCGGACAGCTCGGCAGGCCGATGGTGCAGGCGCTCGTTGAGGCCCACGGCCGCCAGCACGCGCTGCGCCTCGGCATGGCACTGGGCAGCCGGCAGGCGGCGGATGCGCAGCGGCATGGCCACATTGTCCAGCGCGCTGAACTCGGGCAGCAGGTGGTGGAACTGGTAGATGAACCCCAGGTGCTGGTTGCGCAGTTGCCCCTGGCGCTCGGGCGACAGCGCAGACATCTCTTCGCCCTTCAGGCGCACCGTACCCGCAGTGGGTGCGTCCAGCCCGCCCAGCAGGTGCAGCAAGGTGCTCTTGCCCGAGCCCGAGGCGCCCACGATCGCCAGTGTTTCGCCCGCATGGATCTGCAGGTCCACGCCCTTGAGCACGGTCACATCCAGCCGGCCTTCGGTGAAGCGTTTGTTCAGGCCCTTGGCCTCCAGCACCACAGCGTTTTTTACAGCATTCATCTCAGTGATCCATGGCATGAAACTGGCGCTCGCCAGGCCCGGGCGGCTGCGCAAGGGCCGCCCCGACGCAGATGCGGCGATCCACTTGCGAGCGCTGGCTGCGTCCCTCTGCCCGCATTGCGCCGCAATGCGAGAGCGGGGGGAAGACGCGGAGCGTCTCAGGGGGGTGTTTCTCATCATTCATAGCGCAGCGCCTCGGCAGGGTTCACACGGCTGGCGCGCCAGCTGGGGTACAGGGTGGCCACAAAGGCCAGCACCAGCGAGATGACCGCAATGGGCACGATGTCGCTGCTCTGCGGCTCGCTGGGCATCTTGCTGATGAGGTAGATGTCCTTGGGCAAAAAGCTCGCATTCAGTGCGCGCTCGATGGCCGGCACGATCACGTCGATGTTGAAGGCGATGCCCAGGCCCAGCAACAGGCCCACCAGCGTGCCGATCACGCCCACCATCGCGCCCTGCACCACAAAGATGCCCATGATGCTTTTGGGGCTGGCGCCCAGCGTGCGCAGGATGGCGATGTCGGCGCGCTTGTCAGTCACGGTCATCACCAGGGTGGAGACCAGGTTGAACGCCGCCACGGCCACGATGAGCGTGAGGATGATGAACATCATGCGTTTTTCGAGCTGCACGGCGGCGAACCAGGTGCGGTTTTGCTGCGTCCAGTCGCGGATCAGCAACTGGCCGCTCAGAGACTGCGCCAGTTGCTGCGCCACTTCGCGGGCCTGGTGCAGGTCCTTGAGCTTGAGGCGCACGCCAGTGGGGCCTTCGAGGCGGAAGATGCGCTGCGCGTCCTCATGGTGCAGCAGCACCAGGGCCGAGTCGTATTCGTAGTGGCCCGAGTCAAACGTGCCCGCCACCGTCATCTGCTTGAGGCGTGGCACCACGCCTGCAGGCGTCACCTGGCCGGCGGGCGCAATCAGCGTCACCGGGTCGCCCACCCGCACGCCCAGGGCACGGGCCAGCTCGCCCCCCAGCACCACGCGGAACTCGCCGGGCACCAGCAGGTTCAGCGTTTTTTCGTTGGTGGCGGCCAAGTCGGTCACCGCGCCTTCCAGGGCCGGGTCAATGCCGCGCACCAGTGCGCCCTTCATGTCCTCACCGCGCGCCAGCAGGGCCTGGGCCGCCACAAAAGGCGCAGCCCCGATCACGTTCGGATTCTTCTTGGCCTCGGCCAGGGTGAGCGCCGGGTCGGGCAGTGCGGCCCCCAGGGGCGCAAAGATCTCGATGTGCGAGACCACGCTCAGCATGCGGTCGCGCACGTCTTTCTGAAAGCCGTTCATCACCGACAGCACGATGATCAGCGCCGCCACCCCCAGCGCGATGCCCAGCATGGACACGCCCGAGATGAACGAGATGAAGCCATTGCGCCGCGTGGCGCGGCCCGCGCGCGTGTAGCGCCAGCCCAGGGCCAGTTCGTAGGGAATTTGCATGGATATGGGAAGAAGGGCCTGCGCGGTGCGGAATGCGCGCCACAGGCGGGGCAGATTGTGGCATCCCGGACAATAGAGCGAGTGAAACACTTTTACGTACCCACGTTAGGCCTCCAGGCCAGTGATCGCAAGGCGCGGGCCGCCGCCAAGGCTGGGTGCCTTGGCGGCGGCCCGCAACGCCGCGAGCGCTCGCCTGGAGGCCCAACCCTTCGGGAAAGCCGGGGACAGGCCCGGCCACTGCGTTGCAGTCCGCTTGCGGTATCCCAAAC
>DATLGV010000566.1:0-1748 GCA_035540275.1 Acidovorax sp.
GCACGGTGTATGCCGCGCTGGGCCTGGGCATTTTGAACAAGTTCCTTGAAGGCTGGGCGGGCGCAGTGCTGGCCAAGATTGCGGTGCTGGTGTTCATCATCATCTTCATCCAGAAGCGGCCCCAAGGCATCTTCGCGGTCAAAGGGCGTACGGCCGACTGAAGCACCAGAGACGACAGATCATGACTACGCCAACCTCTCCCAACCTCCAACTGCCTGCACCGGCGCCGCTGCTCACGCGCGGCGGCTGGTCGGCCTTCATCGTGGCGCTCATCGTGGTGTGCGCCGTCGCACCGGTGCTCAACCTTTGGGTGCCCGCAGGCAGCGTGTTCCACCTGTCGGACTACGCCGTGGCGCTGCTCGGCAAGATCATGTGCTATGCCATCTGCGCGCTGGCCATGGACCTGATCTGGGGCTACACGGGCATCCTGAGCCTGGGCCACGGTTTGTTCTTTGCGCTGGGTGGCTACGTGATGGGCATGTACCTCATGCGCCAGATCGGCCGCGACGGCAATTACAAGAGCGACCTGCCCGACTTCATGGTGTTCCTCGACTGGAAGGAGTTGCCCTGGCACTGGGCGCTGTCTGACAGCTTTATCGCCACGCTGATCCTGATCGTGGCCGTGCCGGGCGTGATTGCGTTTGTGTTCGGCTACTTCGCCTTCCGCTCGCGCATCAAGGGCGTGTACTTTTCCATCATCACGCAGGCCATGACCTATGCGGCCATGCTGCTGTTCTTCCGTAATGAAACGGGTTTTGGTGGCAACAACGGCTTTACCGACTTCAAGCGCATCCTCGGCACACCCATTGCCACGCAGAACATGCGCATGACGCTGTTTGTGCTGACGGGCGTCACGCTACTGGGCTTCTTTTTGCTGGCGCGCTGGCTGGTGCGCAGCAAGTTCGGCCGCGTGCTGCAGGCTGTGCGCGATGCCGAGAGCCGCGTCATGTTCTCGGGCTACTCGCCGCTGCCCTACAAGCTCACCATCTGGACCATCAGCGCCATGATGTGCGGCGTGGCGGGCGCTCTGTATGTGCCCCAGGTCGGCATCATCAACCCTGGCGAGATGAGTGCTGCCAACTCCATCGAGATCGCCGTGTGGGCGGCCGTGGGCGGGCGTGCCACGCTGATCGGGCCCATCGTGGGGGCCTTCATCGTCAACGGCGCCAAGAGCTGGCTCACGGTGACGGCGCCGGAGTTCTGGCTGTACTTTTTGGGTGCGCTGTTCATTGCGGTGACGCTGTTCCTGCCCGATGGCGTGGTGGGGCTGGTCAAGAAGCTCAAAGCAAAAATGACAACCACGAAGGGAGCTGCGCAATGACGCCCGATCTGATGGAAGAAGGCGCGCGGCGGCTGCAGAAGACGCTGGCGCCCGCAGTGCTGGGCCAGACCGAATCGGGCGGCCGCGCCGCAGGCTTCTCGCGCGTGGCGGTGCCGGGCGAGGTGGATGTGACCCATGGCCGCATCCTGTACTTGGAAGATGTTCACGTGAGTTTTGACGGCTTCAAGGCCATCAACGGCCTCAGCCTGGACATCGCGCCCGGCGAGCTGCGCTGCATCATCGGCCCCAACGGCGCGGGCAAGACGACGATGATGGACATCATCACCGGCAAGACGCGGCCCGACAAAGGCACGGTGTTCTTCGGCTCAACCATCGACCTGCTGCGGCATAACGAGCCCGAGATCGCCAGCCTGGGCATTGGCCGCAAGTTCCAGAAGCCCACGGTGTTCGAGCAGCTCAGCGTGTT
>DATLGV010000567.1:0-3349 GCA_035540275.1 Acidovorax sp.
ATGGGTGGCCAACCATCGCGGCCACGTCCACCACTACGAGGGCAGCGCCGCCGCCTGAAAACGGCCCGGCGGGGCGGCTCGCCGGGTCCGGCCGCCAGCGCCGGCAAGCGGGTCTTGGCGTTCGACCCGCTGCCTATAATCGTGGGCTTTGCACCCTGCAACACCCTCCGCCATGCCCATCTATGCCTACAAATGCGGCTCCTGCGGCCATGCCAAGGATGTGCTGCAAAAAATCTCCGATGCACCGCTGACGGTGTGCCCCGCCTGCGGCGCTGAAGCCTTCTCCAAACAGGTCACTGCAGCGGGCTTCCAGCTCAAGGGCTCGGGCTGGTATGTGACGGATTTCCGCGGTGGCAACGGAGGCAGCTCCGCGCCTGCCACCGAGGCCAAGTCGGAATCCAAGACCGAATCCCCAGCGTCTGCCAGTGGCGGTGATGCTCCTAAAAAAGAAGCGTCCAGCGCCAGCGTGAGCGGCACTTCTTCTTCCTCGAGCTAAGGACCTGCATGGCTGCCTTGCGCAAATGGCTGTTGACAGGCCTTCTGGTCATCGTGCCCGGTGTCATCACGGCCTGGGTGCTCAACTGGATTGTGAGCACGCTCGACCAGACCCTGCAGATCCTGCCGGGCGCGTGGCAGCCCGACAAGCTGCTCGGGGTGCATGTTCCGGGCTTTGGCGTCGTCCTCACGCTGGCCATCTTGCTGGTGGTGGGCGCCATTGCCAGCAACTTCGCGGGCCGCAAGCTCGTGCAATGGGGCGATGCGCTGGTGCACCGCATTCCGGTGGTGCGCTCCATCTACTCCAGCGTCAAGCAGGTGTCGGACACGCTGTTTTCCGAGAGCGGCAACGCCTTCCGCAAGGCCGTGCTCGTGCAGTGGCCCCGCGAAGGGGTATGGACCGTGGCGTTCGTCACGGGCGCCCCCAATGGTGAAGTGGCTGCCTACCTGCGCGACGAGTTCGTCAGCGTGTATGTGCCCACCACCCCCAACCCCACGGGCGGGTATTTTGTGATGGTGCGCAAGAGCGACTGCGTCGAGCTCGAGATGAGCGTGGACAGTGCCCTCAAGTACATCGTGTCGATGGGCGTGGTGGCTCCGGCGGACCCCATGCTGCCCCCATCCAAGTAAACAAAGCAATCTCTTTCAACGTCAACGCGCCCCGCGGCGCCGGAAGTTCTGTCATGGCCATGCGCTCCCACTATTGCGGTCTTGTGACCGAAGCCCTGTTGGGCCAAACCGTTACCCTGTCGGGCTGGGTGAACCGCCGCCGTGACCATGGTGGCGTGATCTTCATCGACCTGCGTGACCGCGAAGGCTACGTGCAGGTGGTGTGCGACCCCGACCGCGCCGAGATGTTCAAGATCGCCGAAGACGTGCGCAACGAGTTCTGCGTGCAGGTCAAGGGTGTGGTGCGTGTGCGCCCCGCCGGCACCACCAACGACAAGCTCAAGACCGGCCAGATCGAAGTGCTGTGCCATGAGCTGAACGTGCTCAACCCCTCGGTCACCCCTCCGTTCCAGATCGACGAGGACAACCTGTCCGAAACCACGCGCCTCACGCACCGCGTGCTGGACCTGCGCCGCCCTTACATGCAGAACAACCTGATGTTGCGCTACAAGGTGGCCATGGAGGTGCGCAAGTTCCTCGATGCCAACGGCTTCATCGACATCGAAACTCCCATGCTCACCAAGAGCACGCCCGAAGGCGCGCGTGACTACCTCGTGCCCAGCCGCGTGCACGATGGCCAGTTCTTCGCGCTGCCCCAGTCGCCCCAGTTGTTCAAGCAGCTGCTGATGGTGGCGGGCTTCGACCGTTACTACCAGATCACCAAGTGCTTCCGCGACGAAGACCTGCGCGCTGACCGCCAGCCTGAATTCACCCAGATCGATATCGAAACGTCGTTCATGGAAGAGCAGGACATCCGAGACATGTTCCAGGGCATGATCAAGACGGTGTTCCAGAACACGCTGGGCGTGGACCTGGGCGAGTTCCCCGTCATGACCTACCAGGACGCCGCGCGCCTGTACGGCTCCGACAAGCCGGACCTGCGTGTGAAGCTCGAATTCACCGAGCTGACCGACGTGATGAAGGACGTGGACTTCAAGGTGTTCTCGGGCGCAGCCAACATGAAGAACGGCCGTGTCGTGGCCCTGCGCATTCCCGGCGGCTCCAAGGAAAACGGCGGCATCAGCCGCGGCGAGATCGATGCCTACACCGAGTTCGTCAAGATCTACGGCGCCAAGGGCCTGGCCTACATCCGCGTGAACGAACTGGCCAAGGGACGTGACGGTCTGCAGTCGCCCATCGTGAAGAACATCCACGACGCCGCCCTGCAAGCCGTTCTGGAGCGCACTGGCGCGCAAGATGGCGACCTGATCTTCTTCGGCGCCGACAAGGAAAAGATCGTCAACGACGCCATTGGCGCGCTGCGCATCAAGATCGGCCACAGCGAGTTCGGCAAGAAGAACGGCCTGTTCGAAAACCGCTGGGCCCCACTGTGGGTGGTGGACTTCCCGATGTTCGAGTACGACGAGGACAACCAGCGCTGGAACTCGGTGCACCACCCCTTCACCAGCCCCAAGGACGGCCACGAAGACTGGATGGTCACGGCGCCCGAGAAGTGCATCTCCAAGGGCTACGACATGGTGCTCAACGGCTGGGAAATGGGGGGCGGCTCCGTCCGTATCCACCGCGCCGATGTGCAGCAGAAGGTGTTCGACGCCCTCAACATCACGCCCGAAGAAGCCCAGCTCAAGTTCGGCTTCCTGCTGGACGCCCTGCAGTACGGCGCGCCCCCGCACGGCGGCCTGGCCTTTGGCCTGGACCGCATCGTGACGCTGATGACCGGCGCCGAGTCGATCCGCGACGTGATCGCTTTCCCCAAGACCCAGCGTGCCCAGTGTCTGCTCACGCAGGCGCCCAGCCCGGTGGACGAAAAGCAGCTGCGCGAGCTGCACATCCGCCTGCGCAACCCCGACGCGGCCAAGACGGCGGCCTGATCCGGCGCGCACCGCCCGTTTCTGGTGCATGTGGATATGCATCGCATTCCAAGCGGCTCGGGCCCTGCGCCCGCGCCGCTTTTTTCATGCCCGGCCGGTCAGGCATTGACCGCCGGCCATCGCCTGAAAGAGGTCCCCATGCGTTGGTTGACAAGCTCCCGTGGGCTGCTGGTGGCAGCCGCCTGCATCGCCCTGGCCGGATGTGGCGAGAAGAAGACCGAGCTGGGCCAGGGCGGCTCGGTGGTCACAGGCTCGGCCGGGCCGCAGGGCGCGCAGAACGCTGCCCGCGAGCTGGTGCGTTGTGCTGCGCCGGTGGCGACGCTGGCGCTGGCCGAGAACCCCCATGGCTACAC
>DATLGV010000568.1:0-2799 GCA_035540275.1 Acidovorax sp.
TGCCACAACAGGAAAAACGAAATACGCCACAGCATGCGGATTGCTAAGCCTTCTCAGAAACACCAGGGGCGCGACACGCGCGCCCTTGGATTCATCACTCCATCGATCGCCACTTGCTCGGCCTGCCAGATCCAGGTGGGCTGGGTGGCCTGCAGCACCGCCCACAGGCCAGCGCGGCAGACCACTGACTCCATTCAGGCCGACAGCGGCACCTGCGGCTGCGCGGTGAGCCGGTAGCCCGCGCCGCGCACGGTCTCCACCATCACGGACGCCGCGCCCAGGGCCTCTCGCAGGCGCTTGACGTGCACGTCCACCGTGCGCTCCTCGATGAAGACATGGTCGCCCCACACCTTGTCGAGCAGCTGCGAGCGGCTGTGCACGCGCTCGGCATGCTTCATCAGGAAATGCAGCAGCTTGAACTCGGTGGGCCCCACCTTCAGGGGCTGGCCCTGGAAGGTGACCCGGTAAGTCGCGGCGTCCAGCACCAGCTCGCCAATGCTCACACTGTCGCTCACCTGCTCGGGGGCGCGGCGGCGCAGCACGGCACGGATGCGGGCCAGCAGCTCCTGTGTGGAAAAAGGCTTGGTGATGTAGTCGTCTGCACCGGCGTCGAGCCCGGCCACCTTGTCAGGCTCGTCGCCGCGGGCCGTCAGCATCAGGATGGGGATGGGCTTGGTGCGGCTGTCTGCGCGCCACTTGCGCGCCAGCGACAGGCCACTTTGCCCGGGCAACATCCAGTCCAGCAGGATCACGTCAGGCAGCACGGCATCCAGCTCGCGCTGGGCGCTGTCGCCGTCTTCTGCCCAGAAGGGCTGGAAACCGTTGTGGCGCAGGTTGACCGCAATCAGCTCGGCAATCGCGGGTTCGTCCTCCACGATGAGGACACGGGGAAGCTTTCTCATGGTGAATCAGCGCCCCGTACTTACAGCACTGCCGACTCGATCTCGTCGAGGGCCGTGTGGCGCACGTCCTTGCCCTTGACCAGATAGATGATGAGTTCGGCCACGTTCTTCGAATGGTCGCCAATGCGCTCGATGGCCTTGGCCAGGAACAGCAGGTCCAGGCTGGGCGTGATGGTGCGCGGGTCTTCCATCATGTAGGTGATGAGCTTGCGCACAAAGCCGTCGAACTCCTTGTCGATGAGGTCGTCCTCCTTGAGGATGGCCACCGCCGCCTTGACGTCCAGTCGCGCAAATGCATCCAGCGTCTTGCGCAGCTGGCCCGAGGCCAGCTCGGCCGCCACGCGCAGGTCGCTCGATGGCAACGAACGCGGCGCACCGCCTTCGATGATGGAGCGCACCATGCGCGCCATCTTGTTGGCTTCGTCGCCCATGCGTTCGAGGTTGGCAGTCGCCTTGGAGAAGGCCAGCAGCAGGCGCAGGTCCCGCGCGGTGGGCTGGCGGCGGGCGATGATGGAGGACAGCTCCTGGTCGATCTCGACCTCCATCGCATTGATGCGGGTCTCCATCGAGGCCACTGTTTCCACGGCCTCCAGGCTGAACTGGGACAGCGCATAGACCGCCTGGCGGATTTGAGACTCCACCAGGCCGCCCATCTCCATGACGCGGGCGGAGACGCTGTTGAGTTCGCTGTCGAACTGGGACGAAAGATGTTTATCGGGCATCTGCTGTCTCCTTAGCCGAAACGGCCAGTGATGTAGTCTTCGGTTTCCTTGCGCTCGGGCTTGAAGAAGATCTGCTCGGTGGCACCGAACTCGATCATCTCGCCCAGGTACATGTAGGCGGTGTAGTCGCTGCAGCGGGCGGCCTGCTGCATGTTGTGGGTCACGATGGCGATCGTGTAGTCGTGCTTGAGCTCGTCGATCAGCTCTTCGATCTTGGCGGTGGACAGCGGGTCCAGCGCCGAGGTGGGCTCGTCCAGCAGCAGCACCGAGGGCTTCACGGCCACGCTGCGCGCAATGCACAGACGCTGCTGCTGGCCGCCGGAGAGCGACAGGCCGCTCTGGTGCAGCTTGTCTTTCACTTCGGTCCACAGGGCGGCCTTGGACAGCGCCCACTCCACACGGTCGTCCATCTCGCTCTTGCTCAGCGTCTCGTACAGCTTCACGCCGAAGGCGATGTTGTCGTAGATCGACATGGGGAACGGCGTGGGCTTCTGGAACACCATGCCGATGCGCGCGCGCAGCAGGTTGATGTCCTGCTTGGGGTCCAGGATGTCCTGGCCATAGAAGCGGATGGAGCCCTCGGCACGCTGGCCGGGGTACAGGCTGTACATGCGGTTGAGCGTGCGCAGCAGCGTGGACTTGCCGCAGCCCGAGGGGCCGATGAAGGCGGTGACCTTGTGCTCGGCGATGTTCAGGCTCACGTTGCGCAGGCCCTGGAACTTGCCGTAGAAAAAGCTCAGGTTACGCAGCTCCAGCGCGTTCTTGCTGGCAATGGCGGTAGCAGTGGCGTTCATTGTCAAATCCTGGAAATGGAGGCGATCTGGTCGGTGTCAGCAGCAAAGAAGGCTGGCGGAATCACACGCGGTTCTTTTCGCGCAGGAAAACCCGGGCCACCACGTTGAGAATCAGCACCGACAAGGTGATGAGCAGTGCACCGCCCCAGGCCAGGCGCACCCAGTTCTCGTAGGGGCTCAGGGCAAACTGGAAGATCACCACGGGCAGGTTGGCCATGGGCGCATTCATGTTGGTGCTGAAGAACTGGTTGTTGAGCGCCGTGAACAACAGGGGCGCGGTCTCGCCGCTGATGCGGGCCACAGCCAGCAGCAGGCCGGTCATCACGCCGCTGCGCGCAGCACGCAGGGTGACCATGGTCGAGACCTTCCAGCGCGGAGCCC
>DATLGV010000569.1:0-3976 GCA_035540275.1 Acidovorax sp.
GGCGGCGCACCCGACCACCCGATGACGCTGGAGTTTCCGGAGGGCGAATACCTCAAGGGGCTGGTGGTCATGCGCAAGGGCTGAGCTTTCCGGTGCCAGCAGGGGCTTGACAGCCTCGGTACACTGAAAAAGTGGCCCCCGGGTGGGGCTCTGCTGCCGCGCAGCGCAAGTATTTGATTCCCTTGAAAGACAGATTTATGGCACTGATCCCCGTCACCATCCTCACCGGCTTCCTGGGCTCGGGCAAAACGACGCTGCTCAAGCGCCTCTTGAGCGAAGCCCATGGCCAGAAGATCGCCGTGATCGAGAACGAATTCGGCGAAGAGAACATCGACAACGACATCCTCGTGACCGAGTCCAAGGAGCAGATCGTGCAGATGAGCAATGGCTGCATCTGCTGCACCATCCGCGAAGACCTGCGCGAGACGCTGCAACTGCTGGCCGCCAAGAAGCGCAAGAACCTGCTCGACTTCGACCGCATCGTGATCGAGACCACCGGCGTGGCCGACCCGGGCCCCGTCGCGCAGACCTTCTTCATGGACGAAGAGATCGCCGAGACCTATCTCATCGACTCCATCATCACGCTCGTGGACGCCAAGCACGCACCCCAGCAGCTCAACGACCGCCAGGAGGCGCGCCGCCAGGTGGGGTTTGCGGACCAGATCTTCCTGTCCAAGACCGACCTGGTGTCCCAGGACGAGACCGATGCGCTGATCCACCGCCTCAAGCACATGAACCCGCGCGCGCCCATCAAGGCCGTGCATTTTGGCGAAGTGCCGCTCAACGAGGTGCTGGACCTGCGGGGCTTCAACCTCAATGCCAAGCTGGACATCGACCCGGACTTCCTCAAGGAAGAGGAACATGCCCATGACCACCACGATCACGACCATGAGCATGGCGAGCACTGCAACCACCCGTCGCATCAGCATGGCCATGAGCACGGGCACCACCATCACCATGACGATGACGTGAAGAGTTTTGTGTACCGCTCGGACCGCCCGTTCGATCCGGCCAAGCTCGAGGACTTCCTCGGCGCCATCGTCAACATTTACGGCCCGCGCATGCTGCGCTACAAAGGGGTGCTGAATATGAAGGGCACGGAGCGCAAGGTGATCTTCCAGGGCGTGCACCAGCTCATGGGCAGCGACCTGGGCCCCCAATGGGCCGAGGGCGAGCCGCGCACCAGCAAGATGGTTTTCATCGGCATTGACCTGCCCAAGGACATCTTTTTGCAGGGGCTGGAGCAAAGCCTGGTCTGACCGTTTCACGGAGGCCGAAGGGGGCGATTCCGCTTGATTTGTGTTGTATCCGCAACGTTTCCGTTTGCGTCAGCCCAGGTCGATACAATCGCGCCCCGGTAAAACCACCCAAGGCTTGCCACCAGTCCCGGGCCGTGAGAGCGTCCCAGGGCCCGCCCGTACTGCGAGGAGACCAGGAAGTGAAAGCCGACACCAGCAAATCCAAGGGGGCCACCAAGGCAACCCCTGCCGCGGCGAAAAGCGCCGCCGCCCCAACGGCATCCAAAGTTGCTGCGAAGGCCACTGCCAAAACTGCTGCGTCGCCCAAGGTGGCTGCGCCCCCGGCCGCCGCCGCGGCACCCGCAGCGGCGCCCGCGCTGCAAGCGGGCTCGCAGGTACCCGTGCGCACAACCCGGCCTTCTTCCCGATTGGCCCAATTGACCGTACCATCCATGGCACAGACGGTGGCTTCAACGGCCGCCAAAGCCAGTTACCAACACACCATGCCCACGACCGTGCAAGCGCAGCCCACCTACATGGCTGCCAAAAAAGACCCCAAGCTGGCGAACAACTGGAAAACCAAGTCCGTCGCCGAGCTGACCGACGCTGAAGTCATGGCCATGCCCGACAGCGAGTACATGAACGAAAAGCAGATGGCGTTCTTTCGCCTCAAGCTCGTTCAGCTCAAGCAGGACATCCACAACAGCGCCGGCGAAACCACCGAGCACCTGCGTGAAGACACCGTGGTGGTGCCCGACCCGGCCGACCGCGCCACCATCGAAGAAGAGCACGCACTGGAGTTGCGCACCCGCGACCGCGAGCGCAAGCTGCTCAAGAAGATCGAGCAGTCCATCGCCCGCATCGACGCGGGTGACTATGGCTACTGCGACGAGACCGGTGAGCCCATCGGTGTCGGCCGCCTGATCGCGCGCCCCACCGCCACGCTGTCGCTCGAAGCGCAGCAGCGCCGCGAACTCAAGCAGAAGATGTTCGGGGATTGAACAGGCCGCGGCCTGTTGATCCACGCACGCACCCTGAGCCATGAGCAAGGAAGAAACCACCCCGGGCGGTCTGCTGTCGAAGGTGGTGCGGTTCGTGAAGAATCCGACCGTGAACTGGACGGAGCTCGATTCCATCCAGGACGACCGGGAGAGCCAGTACAGCAAGCAGATGCTCAAGGAGATGATCGAGCGCAAGCGCCGCAACGACTTCGTGCGGCGTCGCGAGTTCGATCAGCTGCGCAAGCTGCGCCAGCGCGAGGTGCTGCAGGGACAGCGCGTGGAAGATGCTGCGGGGCGCCCCTCGTTCTTCCAGAGCAGCATGGCGTCCCCCGACGAACGGGCCGTCACGCTCAAGAAGATCGACGAGATCGAAGCCCAGATGTCCCAGCAGTGGTGGAAGAGCAAGCAGGGCGCCGATGCTCCCACCCAGCCCGGCGTGATGCCCGATTCCAGCACGGAAGCGTCTTCGGAAGAGCATGCCCGTGCCTACGCGCCCACGGTGCCCGGAAGCCTGTCGGCCCCGCTGGACACCAGGCCCGCCGTCCAACCCCTGTTTGCCGATGACAGCATGGCCATTGGCCGTTTTGGTGGCACGGACGCCACCATGCTGCCAGGCAGCACCCCGCCCGTCGAAGCGTCCTTCAGCCCTGCGGCTCCTGTGGCTGCGCCCGCGCCCGCATTCGAACCGGAGGAATTCGTGCACGAACCCGATCTTGAAGAAGCCGCCATCCGGTTTGCCAATGGCGACCATGCGGGGGCAGAGTCCGGCCTGCTGGAAGTGCTGGCCCAGCACCAGCAGGACGATCCCGCGCAGCAGCTCGACATCTGGATGACGCTGTTCGATCTGTACCGTGCCACTGGCCGGCACGACGGCTTTGACACCCTGGCCATCGATTTCGCTGCGCAGTATGGCCGCTCGGCGCCGCTGTGGTTCTCCATTCCGGCGCAACTGGGCCTGGCCGTGGAGGCTGCGCCGGCTGCCGCCGAGCCCGCCGCCGCCATGCGCCGTGATTTCAGCTGGAACGCCCCGCCCACCCTGGCCGTGTCTTCGGTGGCGGCCTTGCAGGCCTCGCTGGCCCGCGCGGCATCGCCCTGGACGCTGTCCTGGTCGCGCCTCACCGCCATCGACGAGGCTGCGGTCCCCCTGTTGGCCGACCAGGTCAGCCTGTGGGCCGACTGGGAGGGGCAGATCGTGTTTTCAGGGGTCGAAAAGCTGCATGCCCTGCTCGAAGCCAAGACCCAGTCGGGCGACCGCTCCAACAGCCCCGAATGGTGGCGCCTGCGCATGGCCGCCATGCGCCTCATGGGCAAGCCTGAAGAGTTTGAACTGGTGGCGCTGGACTATTGCGTGACCTACGAGGTCTCTCCGCCCTCCTGGGTGTCGCCGCGCTGTGGATATTCGGACAACGAGGGCGTGTCCTCGGGCTCTGCTCCCCTGGCGGTCGACAGCGACTTCGTGGCGTCCGACCTGGGGGAGTCGTCGGTCCCCTCAGTGGATGCCGGGCCCATCGCACAGCTCAGCGGCCATATCGATGGCGATGCCACGCCCCTGCTGCAGCCGTTCGAGGCCCACTTCAAGCCCGGCGTGCCATTGACCATTGCCTGCGACAAACTCATCCGGGTGGACTTTGCTGCTGCGGGCTCGGTGCTCAACTGGGCGGCCGAGCAGCAAGGCCGTGGCCACGTGATCCAGTTCCACAACCTGCACCGGCTGGTGGCGATCTTCTTCAACGTGAT
>DATLGV010000570.1:0-4143 GCA_035540275.1 Acidovorax sp.
GGGAGCGTTGATCGGGTTGTATGCAGGCACCTGCATAGGGCGCCTGGGCCGCCGCAGTGTCGGCCAGGGGCGCCTGCGGCGTCAAATTGCCGATGCACATGGGTCAATCACAAAAACAAATCAAACCACCGCTTCTGCCACAGCCTTGAATGGACCGCCGCCATCCCAACGGTCAGCCCTCAATCGGCGGCCAGCAGCCCACTGTGCGCCGCGGCGTGCTGCCGCCATTCGGGGTCCTGCGCCAGCGCCAGCGCCGCATCGAGCGCGCGCGTGGGCTGCACCTGCCGGTGCGACATGAAGCCAATCGGCGTGGTCAGCACCGGGCATTGGAGTGGCAGCGCCTCCAGCCCGTCATGGCCGCGCACGGCATCGACCAGCGCACCGGGCAGCACGCTGCACACATTGCCTGCCACCACGCTCAGCGCCAGGGTCAGCACCGAATCGGTTTCCATGGCGGGCATGACCGTGGCGCCCGCCGCGCGGAAGGCGCCATCGACCAGGCTGCGGTTGTGCATTTCGGGGGTGAGCAGGCACAGCGGCAGCGCCGCCGCATTGGCCCAGGCCATGGGCGTGCCAATCTGCAGTCCGCGCGCTGCCCCCTTGGGCGGCCGGGGCGCACGGCGCAGCAGAAAGTAGTGCTCCACATACTGCGGCCAGGCCCGCAGCGGGCCGCCGCGCGCGGGCATGCGTTCGGTGTAGCCCAGGGCCAGGTCGAGTGAAATATTTTCCAGCCCCGCCTCCAGCGCCTGCGAACTCATCGACAGCGCCACCGGCACGATGCCCGGGTGCCGCGCCTGCAGCTGCGCCGCAAACCGCGCGAGGATGGGCATGGCCGTGGGCACGGCGCCCAGGCGCAGCGTGCCTCGCGGGTTGGCAGCGTCGCTGCTCAGGTCCTGCTGCAGCAGCTGGTGCTCGTGCAGCATGCGCTGGGCCGAGGCCAGCACGCGCTCGCCCTCGGGCGTGAAGCCCTCAAAACTGCGCCCCCGGCGCACCACCACCACGCCAAACTCTTTTTCCAGCGCGCGCAGTGCGTTGGAGAGCGCCGGCTGCGTGATGTGGCAGGCCTGCGCCGCCCGGCCAAAGTGCCGGTGCTCGTGCAGCGCCACCAGGTAGCGCAGGGACGCGAGCAGGTTCATGGGCGGATTCGGTCAGTCCCTGGGGTCTGGCAAGGTAGGACTGGCCGCCAGTTCCCGCTCGATCTGCGCAATGCTGGGCAAGCTGGTTTGCAACTCTGCAGGCAGGGATTCGAGCAGCTTGTACTCGGCGACGCCCATGGGCTGGGTCTTGTCGCCCAGCGCGTATTCAGCCACCACCTTGTTCTTGGTCTTGCACAGCAGCAGGCCGATGGTGGGGTTGTCGTGTTCGCTCTTGACCTGACGGTCAACGGCGGTGAGGTAAAAGCCCAGCTGGCCCAGGTGCTCGGGCTTGAACTTGCCCGCCTTGAGCTCAATCACCACGTAGCAGCGCAGCTTGAGGTGGTAGAACAAAAGGTCGATGAAGAACTCGTCGCCGCCCACGTCCAGCAGCACCTGCCGGCCCACGAACGCAAAGCCCGCGCCCAGCTCCAGCAGGAATTCCGTGACATGCTTGACCAGAGCGCCTTCGATTTCGCGCTCGTGCGCCTCGTCAGACAGACCCAGAAAGTCAAAACGGTAGGGGTCTTTCAAGGACTCCCGAGCCAGGTCCGATTGCGGCTGGGGCAACCTGGTTTCAAAATTGGTGACCGCCTTGCCGCTGCGCTCCAGCCGCCGGGTTTCAATGTGGATGTTCAGCACATTGCGCGACCATCCATGCTCAATGGCACTTTGGGCATACGCCAGCCGCAGCTCGGGGTCCTTCAACTGGGTCAGCAGCACCAGGTTGTGGCCCCAGGGCAATTGTCCAACAGCCTGTTGGACAATTTCTGCATCTGGCCAAGCCTGCGCAAACGCACGCATGTACATGAGGTTGGCGCGGGAGAACCCCTTCATCTCCGGAAACGCCGCGCGCAAGTCCTGCGCCAGCCGCTCGATCACCTTCGCACCCCAGCCCTGTTCAGCCTGCCGCTGCAGGATGTCGCGGCCGATCTGCCAGTACAGCAGCACCAGCTCGCGATTGACCGCCAGCGTGGCGCGCTGCTGTGCGCTGTGGATGCGCCCCTTCAGGTCGGCCAGCCAATCGGCGTAGCCAGTGGGAGGTTCGATCAGGCCGGCAGGCTTTTCGCTCATGGCTGCACTTTTGAAGTGTTTTGGACTCTAACGCTTATCCAATCAGCGCAAGAAGCTATAAATTTAGTAGCAAATCAGGTGTTCTTGCTGATCGAGATCGTCGGGAACTTGCTCGAAAAGTCCTTGGCCTGCTGCGCGATCTTCACCGCCACGTCACGCGCCACCTTCTTGTAGATGGCGGCGACTTCGCCGTCCGGGTCGGCCACCACGGTGGGCTTGCCGCTGTCGGCCTGCAGGCGGATGCTCATGTTCAGCGGCAGCGCGCCCAGGTAGTCCATGCCGTACTCGGCGGCCATCTTCTTGCCGCCATCGGCGCCAAAGATGTGCTCCACATGGCCGCAGTGGCTGCACACGTGGGCGGCCATGTTCTCGACGATGCCCAGGATGGGCACGCCCACCTTTTCAAACATCTTGATGCCCTTCTTGGCATCCAGCAGGGCGATGTCCTGCGGGGTGGTGACGATGACGGCGCCGGTCATGGGCACGCGCTGGCTCAGCGTGAGCTGGATGTCGCCGGTGCCGGGGGGCATGTCGATGATGAGATAGTCCAGGTCTTTCCAGTTGGTCTGGCGCAGCAGCTGCTCCAGCGCCTGGGTTGCCATGGGGCCGCGCCAGATCATGGCCTCGTCCTGGTCCACCAGAAAACCGATGGACATGACTTGCACGCCGTAGTTTTCGAGCGGCTCCATGGTCTTGCCGTCGTCGCTCTCGGGGCGGCGGTTGATGCCCAGCATCATGGGCTGGCTGGGGCCGTAGATGTCGGCGTCCAGCACGCCCACACTGGCGCCCTCGGCAGCCAGCGCCAGGGCCAGGTTGGCGGCTGTGGTGCTCTTGCCCACGCCGCCCTTGCCGGAGGCCACGGCGATGATGTTCTTGACCTGGGGCAAGAGCTGCACGCCGCGCTGCACGGCGTGGGCGATGACCTTGGTGGTGATGTTGACCGACACGTTGTCCACCCCCGCCACGCCCTTGGCGGCGGCCACCAGCTGGCGGCGCAGCTCGGGCACCAGGCTCTTGGCGGGGTAGCCCAGTTCCACGTCAAAGGCCACGTCGCCACCGGTGATCTGCAGGTTGCGCAGGGCGCGGGTGCTGACAAAATCCTTGCCCGTGTGGGGGTCCAGCACGCTGGAAAGTGCGGCCAAAAGGCCCTGTTCGGTGACTGCCATTCAATTAACTCCTGTGGGGCCGGTAGTCTATTCCCAAGCTCCCGCCCCCTGCCGCTGAAGGACAATGCGCACCGCATTGCACCGTCGCACTCTCCCCAAAAAGGCCTCCCGTGAAATTCAAGATGTCCGAAAACTCCCTGTTTGCCGTCCTGCTGCGCTCGCCGTGGTGGATCAGCTTTGTGGTGGTGGGCCTCATCACGCTGGCGGCCGGGGCGTTGCTGCCCAAGGAATACTTTGTGGTGGGCGCGCTGGCGGGCTTCCCCATCTTCGTGGTGGGCTGCATGGCCGCCTGGAAGCAGCTGCGCGCGCCCAACCCGGCCAAGGTCGTGGAAATGCTGGAGGCCGTGGGCAGCATGCCCTGGCGCAGCTTTGCCGACACCCTGGCCACCGCCTGGGAGCGCGCGGGCTACCGCGTGGAGCGCCTGACCGGCAACAACGCCAACGGGGCTGACATGCGCCTGAGCCAGGGCGGCAAGACCACGCTGGTCAGCGCCAAGCGCTGGAAGGCCGCGACCCATGGGGTGGAGCCGCTGCGGGAGCTGCACACGGCCATGACCGCAGCCGATGCTTCGGCAGGCGTTTATGTGGCCGCCCTGGGCCAGGTCAGCGAGAACGCCCAGGCGTTTGCCCGCGAGCACGGCATCGTGGTGCTGCAGGGTGACGCGGTGGCGCAGCTGCTGCTCCAGCAACGCTGACGACAAAACCCCCTGTGGGGTAGCCCGCACATGCGGGTTTTCCCACATGAACCGCGCCGGGGCGCCCCTCCACAC
>DATLGV010000571.1:0-4256 GCA_035540275.1 Acidovorax sp.
AGCCAACACGAAGTATTCAAAGCTGACGCCCTCACCCAGCATGGCGGGCATGCGCTCGCCATACTCCCGCTGGTGCTCGGGGTCGCTCTTGATGGGCTCGCCGTCTGCGTTCAGCATGCGGCGCACGCCAGCACGTTGCAGCGTCTTGGGCGCGTGGTCATCAGCGGCCCGGTGCCACATGGCAAAGCGGCCGTCCCCGTGTGTCTCCAGAAACCGGCGCACGGCCCGCAGCATGGCCACCACCTCGCCATTGCCAGCCCCACCCCGTGCAGCCAGCCAGGCCTCAAAGCAGGCACGAGCACCGCGTTCGCTCTCGCCTGCTGGCCAGCCGGTAAGCCCCGCCTCGGTCGCCAGCTCGCCAGCCGCACCCACCAGCGCAAAGCGGGCGCCTACCCGCTCCACTTGGCCCGATGCACCCTGCGGTATCCATTCACGGGCCAGGGCCTGCACAGCGGTGCGCAGGCGCTTGGGTAGGCTTTCGGCATTGGTGCAGGCCCATTCAACAAACGCACGGCCCGGCGCACCGTGGCAGACCTGCGCCTCGCGGGCCAGATGGCTGGAGAACGCAGCCCCGCCTGCAAAGTCGTGCAGATCCTCGAAAGCCCCCAGCCCCTTGCCTGCATCGGCCGGAATGTCTGCCATGCGCACCTCTTGCCCGGTGCGTGTGCGCTTCATGCCTTCGGCCATGTGGTCAGCAAGCCCCAGCTCACCCGCAGACAGGAACAGCAGACGCCAGGACAGGCGGGCGCGTGGTGCACCGTTGCGGGTGGCGCGGGCCTTGCTCTGTTCATTGGCCAGCATGTAGGCGCATTCGCCCGCCACCTTGCCCTCCACCTGCGCCAGCTCATCCAGGATCAGCAATGAATCGCAGTGCTGCGCGGCGATGGCTTCAAGCGCGTTGTCGGTGGTACGCCAGCGCTGCATGTAGCTGGGGCCGCCGTACACGCTGGCAGCCAGGCGTAGCGCCGTGGTCTTGCCGCTGCTGCTATCGCCCCGGATATGAAAGCCCCCGCTCTCCATGCCTGCAGGGCGCAGCAGCGGCCCCGCAAAGGCGCAGGCCACCGCAAACACCAGCCGGGAATTGCCCACGCACAGAGCCCCGATGCGATCACGCCAGGCGGCTGCATCGTGCTTCACTCGGAAGGTGTTCTCCATCTGGCTTTCGCTCTGGAACACGATGCGCTCGGCATCGTCGCCAATGGTTTCATGGGGCAGCACAAAGGCGCGGCCGTGCCAGCCGATGCGGTCGGTGCAGCTTGCAAACTCGCCAGGCTGGCGGGTCTGTATGTACTGGGTCAGCAGGTTGCGGGCTGCAGGCGATGGGGCAATGCGCAGCCCCATGTTCAGCAGCGCGGCGCGATATTCGCCGCCATCGCCAGACAGCATGCGGGCAGGCATGGCCCATTGCTTGGGCTTGCCCAGCGGGTCAGCAAAGGTCAGCAGATAGCCCCAGCCTGCGCCGTCCTGGTCGCGGGTCAAGGCCTGCACATCGAGGCGGCAGCACACCCACTGCGGCGCCTTGGGTTGCCCGTCCTTGTCCACGCCCGCATGCCATACGCCCGAATCGTTGACGGTGAAGGGGTCGAATGGGCGGCTGTCGCTGGGTAGCTCATGGCCACCGCCGTTGCCTCCATTGGCCCTGTGCGCCTCGCCTGCTGCGGTGCTCTGCGCGGCCTGCTGGGCGCGTTCGGCCTGATGCGCCGCAATGGCGGACTCAACGCACGAGCCGACAGCCTGCAACCCTTGCGCCTGGTGCATATCGTTGAAGTCGCTGCCGCCATCGGGCAGCCCCTCAGGGAACACGGCCAGCCCACGCACGGCACGGGCAGCAGCCTCTGCCTTCACGCGGCCGGGGTTGGTGCCGGTGCGGGCTTCGGTGGCGCGGTCATCGTCACCACACAGCACCAGCAGCGCGGCGCGGTGTTGCTGGCGCAGGGCCTTGGCAACGTGGGCCAGGTTGCCCGCGTCGAATGCCACAGCCACCGGGCGGCCGGTGGCCTGGTGCAGGCTGGCGGCGGTGGCGTAGCCCTCGGCAATCAGCAGCACCGGGGCTGCCACAGGATCACCGCACCAGTGCCACAGCCCCGACTTGCGCCCGCCCTTCAAAAACAGCTTGTCGGTGCCATCGGCCGGGCGCTCGCGGGCAATGCGCTGCAGGTTCCACAGAGCGCCCGCAGCGTCACGCAGGGGCACCAGCACGCAGCCATCGGCCGCAAAGCGCACACCGTGGGCCTGCACGCCCTTGCGGTCAAGATAGGAGCTGGCGCCGGTGTCGCTGGCTGCATCCCACTGCGCCACCGCGTCAAGCGCTGCAGCCGCGTGGGCGGCCTGCTGTCGTGCCTGCTCTGCCTGCTGGCGCCCTACCCGCTCGCGCTCACGCTGCGTCAGCACCTCGGGGCTCGGTGCGGCCGGGGCTTCACTGGCTTTTGGCAGCACAAAGCCATGTTCTTTGGCCAGGTGCAACAGGGTGCCAATGCCCACCCCGCCGCCTGCCTTGATGCTGCGCCAGGTGCTGCGCGTGGCGCGTGGGTCGTGGCCGTCTGCGGTGGCGCTCCATGCCTCGAAAAGGTCCTGGCCGGTGGCGTCGGGGAACTCGCTTTTGATGGCCATGCCCACCCGCGCCCATTCGTCACGCGCCAGGCTGGCGGGGATGTGCGCCAGGGCTGCGCGGATCAGTTCGGGGGTGATGGTTGTTTTTGTCATGTGGAGGTGAACAGATCGGACCGGGCACGCGGGCGATGCAACAGCGTGTAGGTGCGCACATCGCGGACATGCAAACCACCAGCGCAAAGCACGCGCCGCAAGCCCTTGGAAATGCCGTAGCCCATGCCGGGCAGGTCCATGCGCTGCATATCGCTCAGCACTTTGGTGACGCTTCCCACGTCACAGGCGGCATCTATTTCTTTGAGCGTGCTGGCGGGAGTTTTTTCGAGAAAGTCAGCAACGCGAACCGCTTGTTCCGGTCGCGTGTCCTCACGTGGTTTGGCGGCGGGCATGGCGCCTCATTCCAGCGTGCGGCCGGGCACAAAGTCTGACCTCAATTGATGCAGGTTGCCGGGCAGAGACTCGGCAACCACGACGCCATCAATGGGGTCGATCACCTGCGCCACGCCGGGCGGCATGATGCGGTACACCAAAGGGTGCGAACCCCTGAGCCTGATGGTCCGCTGAAACAATGGGCGGCCCGTGAAGTGCACCGCCGCCGCCGCAGTGCCGCGCCGCAGCGTCTCGGCAGCAGCATTCACGGCCGCTGCATCCGCTTCTTTTCGTGCCTGTTCCGGTGTCATAGCGCTTCCCCCGGTTGATCGCCAGCAGCGCCTGCAGCCTTGCGCCTGCGCCCCACGTGGTAGGCGCTCAGCACTGCATACGCGGTCACATCCAAACCAACGCGAGCGGCGCCGTCGCGCCCCTGCCATGTGCTGATAGCGGCCTCGCCAGACACCGCAAGGCTTTCACCTTCGCCCAGGCGCCCCACCGCATCCATAACGGTCTGCGAAAACGTCACGCACGCACACAACAAACTCTCCCCGGTCTTGCTGGCTGCAGCCAGGCGAAACGTGGCGAAGGGCGAGCCATTGGCCGCAGTGCGAAACGTGGGGACGCCACGCAGGCGGCCGGACAGAAGAACGTCAAACATCGGCGCCCCCTGTCTTGGCACGCTCGGCACACCATGCCAAAACCTCGGACTCGCGCCAGGCCACGGCACGAATGGAAAGACGCACAGAGCCGGGGAAGGTGCCAGCACGCATGCCCGCGTAGATGCTGCTGCGCTTTAAGCCTGTCAGAGCCTCCACAGCGGGAAGGCGGATCAGCCTTGCGGGTTGCCCGTGCGTGGCTTGCGCCGATGCGCTGGGCGGGCTGGAGCTGGCTTGGTGGTGTTGTGCGATTGGATGCATATTGCGCTCCTTAGTTGAGGTGGGCGCATGATGCGAAGGGCGCAAAAAACAATCGAGGCAGGAAATAAGAAAACTATTTATTGCCTAGACTTTTTCGGCCACCTATGGCAAGCATCAATGGTTTGTCAAAGTTGCAACTGCCGTGAAGCGGCCTTCAATGGCAGCCCCCATTCCGTACCGCCAATACCACCCGTGGCCATTGATGCCCACGTATTCCCCAGGGCGCCAATCAAACGCATCCTCATGTGCGGCGATCATCACGCCGTCAGGGTTCACGCCCGTGCACACGTAGTGCATAAGACTGAGCCCGTGCACAGCTTTGGCACCGGCTTTTACGCGCTTGGTCAAATGCGTTTCTTC
>DATLGV010000572.1:0-2303 GCA_035540275.1 Acidovorax sp.
CCATCGGCCAGCACCTTGCGCACCAGCAGGTCGATGGCCTGGATTTCGTTGGTGCCCTCGTAGATCATGGCCACACGCGCGTCGCGCACGATCTGTTCGATGCCCCATTCACGCACATAGCCGTGGCCGCCAAACACCTGCAGGCAGGCGCTGGCGCCGTGGAAGGCCTGGTCGGTGAGGGCGGCCTTGAGCACGGGCGTGACCAGCGCGCACCAGCGCTGCGCAGCGGCGCGTTCGCCCGCGTCGGTGCTGTGCTTGGCCACATCGAGCTGCAGGGCCGTGTGGTACGCCAGCACGCGGCCGCCGTCGATCCAGGCGCGCTGCGTGTGCAGGATGCGGCGGATGGCGGGGTGGTCTTGAATGAGGCTGGTGTCTTTGGCGCCGGGGGCGCGCATCTGGCGGCGCTCGGCGGCGTAGGCGCTGGCCTTTTGCCACGCGGCCTCCAGCAGGCCGATACCTTGGAGGCCCACGTGCAGGCGTGCGGCGTTCATCATCACGAACATGGCGTTCAGGCCCTTGTGGGGCTCGCCCACCAGCCAGCCGGTGGCGTCGTCAAAGCGCATCACGCAGGTGGGGCTGCCGTGCAGGCCCATTTTTTCTTCGATGCGCTCGCAGACCACGGCGTTGCGGCTGCCATCCTGGAGCACCTTAGGCACCAGGAACAGCGACAGGCCCTTGGGCCCCGCAGGCGCATCGGGCAGGCGCGCCAGCACCAGGTGCACGATGTTGTCGGTCAGGTCGTGTTCGCCGCCAGAGATAAAGATCTTGCTGCCGTTCACCCGCGCGCTGCCGTCGGGCTGGGGTATGCCGCGGGTGCGCACCATTCCCAGGTCGCTGCCTGCGTGGGCTTCGGTCAGGCACATGGTGGCCAGCCACTCGCCGGTGGCGACCTTCTCCAGGTACTGGGCCTTGAGTGCGTCGCTGGCGTGGTGCTTGATGCATTCGTACGCGCCGTGCAGCAAGCCAGGGGCCATGGTCCAGCCGTGGTTGGCTCCGGCCAGCCATTCAAACAGCACACACTCCAGCACTGCAGGCAGGCCCTGGCCGCCATCGTCGGGCGCGCAAGACAGCGACGGCCAGCCGGCTTGCCAAAAGGCCTGGTACGCATCGCGAAAACCTGCGGGGGTGTGCACCTGCCCGCCGTCAAAGCGGCAGCCTTCTTCATCGCCGCTGCGCTGCAGCGGGGCGATGGCGCTGTCCACAAACTTGGCCGCTTCGTCCAGCACCTGGGCCGCCAGGTCGCCATCGGTATCCGCAAACGGCGCCAGGCCCTGCCAGCGCGTGGGCGCCTTCAGCACGGTGGTCAGCAGGTGCTGGATGTCGGCAAGGGTCTGGCGGGCTTGCATGGTTTGCTCTCTTATTGGTAGCTGTCTGCGCTTGTTGGATGTGCGCTAGCGGCTGTTTTCTTGTATTTTTTGCCATGCGGCAGCCCGGACTGGGGTCAGTCCGGACCTGCGGCGCAGGAGGAATTAAGACTCTGCGGTGAAGCCGATCTTCTTGATCAGCGGGCCCCAGCTGTCGTACTCGGCCTTTTGCCAGCGGGCCTGTTCTTCAGGGGTGGAGCCGTGGGGCATCAGGCCCACGATGGCCAGGCTGTCGATGACCGACTTTTCCTTCAGCGCAGCGTTGATGGCCGCGTTGGCAGCAGCGATCACCGGCTTGGGCGTGGCGGCCGGGGCGTAGAAGCCAAACCATTCTTCGGTGGTCAGCTCAGGGAAGCCCTGTTCGGCAAACGTGGGCACGTCAGGCACGTACTGCGAGCGCTTGGGGCCCGAGGTGGCCAGGATGCGCAGCTTGCCGGCCTTGTAGTTGGCGATGAAGTCACCGTGCGGCGTGACCATGGCAGCCACCTGGCCGCCCACCACGTCCGTCACGCCAGGGATGGAGCCACGGTAGGGCACGTGGCGCAGGTCCACACCGCTGTTGATGCCCAGCAGCGCGCCCAGGAAGTGGGGCGTGGAGCCGGCACCGGGCGAGCCGTAGCTGGCGTCCTTGGGGTTGGCCTTGGCCCAGGCCAGGAAGTCCTTCACGTTCTTTACGCTGGCGGGCACCATGGGGCCCACGGCCAGGCCGTGGTGCATGATGGCCGCGATCGACACGGGCGCGAAGTCCTTGTCGGAGTAGTTCATCTTGCTGTAGATGTGCGGGTAGTTGGCCAGGGCCGACACCTGCGCCACGGCCAGCACCGAGCCGTCAGCGGGCGCAGCTTTGAGCGTCTCCAGCGCAATGCGGCCGCCCGCGCCGGGCTTGTTCTCCACCACGCCAGGGTTCTTGCTGAACGCGCTGCCGGCCCACTTCTCGGC
>DATLGV010000573.1:0-4122 GCA_035540275.1 Acidovorax sp.
CACCGGCGTGCCAAACGCCTCGTACGCGGCCAGATTGCGGTTGGCGTTGACCATCACGTTGCCCGTCTGCATCTGCAGCCGCATCAGCGTGTGCAGGGCCAGCGGCAGACCGCGGAAGTTCTGCAGGCCTTTGTCCACCCCACCCATGCGGGAGCCGCGGCCCCCTGCGAGGACCAGGCCGGTGATGTCTTGGGTTTCAATCATGGATGCTCTTCAAAAGAATGCAGGCCGAAATTTCCCGTGGCCTTTGAGACTGCGCTCTGCAGGTCAGGGCAGCCAAGCAAGGGCCGCCCCGCAGCGAGGGCTGCGTCCCCCTTCCCGCATCGCGCAGCGGTGCGAGAGAAGGGGGAAGCGACGCAGTCGCTCAGGGGGTTGTCCGAGGTCATCCGCCGATGTAGCTCATCTCAACGCGGCGCGCACCCTGGCCGGTGTCGGCGGGCAGGCTGCTGCGCAGCTCCGAATAGCGGTCGTTGCGTTGCTGCCAGATGGGGGCGATGGCCGAGGCAATGTCGGCGTCGCTTGCGCCGCCGCGCAGCAGGCTGCGCAGGTCGTGGCCCTGGCTGGCAAACAGGCACAGGTAGAGCTTGCCTTCGGTGGACAGGCGCGCGCGGTTGCAGTCGTGGCAGAAGGCCTGGGTCACGCTGCTGATCACGCCCACCTCGCCCAGCGCGGGGTCGTGCAGGCCTTGCGCATCGGCATAACCCCAGCGCTCGGCGGTCTCGCCGGGGCTGCTCGGGTCCAGCTGCACCAGCGGCAGTTCGGCGCGCAGGCGTTCGATGAGTTCGGCAGAGGGCAGCACCTCGTCCATGCGCCAGCCATTGGTGGCGCCCACGTCCATGTACTCGATGAAACGCAGCGTGGTGCCGGTGCCGCGAAAGTGCTGCGCCATGGGCAAGATCTCGTGGTCGTTGGTGCCGCGCTTGACCACCATGTTGACCTTGATGTGCGAAAGCCCCGCCGCATGCGCGGCCTCGATGCCAGCCAGCACCTCCGCCACCGGGAAGTCCACATCGTTCATGCGGCGGAAGATGGTGTCGTCCAGGCCGTCCAGGCTCACTGTCACGCGATTCAGCCCGGCATCCTTCAGGGCCTGGGCCTTGCGGGCGAGCAAAGATCCGTTGGTGGTGAGGGTGAGGTCGGGCGCCACGCCATCCACCGTGCGCAACTGGGCCAGTTGCGCCACCAGCTCTTCCAGATTCTTGCGCAGCAGGGGCTCGCCGCCCGTCAGGCGGATCTTGCGCACGCCATGCGCCAGAAAGAGCCGCGCCAGCCGCGTGATTTCCTCAAAGCTCAGGAGCGCGCTGTGCGGCAGGTAGGGGTAGTCCTTGTCGAACACTTCCTTGGGCATGCAGTAGTTGCAGCGGAAGTTGCAGCGGTCGGTCACGCTGATGCGCAGGTCGCGCAGCGGGCGGCCCCGGGTGTCGGTGAGCTGGCCCGTGGGGCTGACCGGCCGGGCTGGCACCGTGGCCACCAGCGAGGCCAGGCGCTCATCGACCAGCGGAATCACACGTTCAGACATGGCTAGGCTCGTTCAACAGGGCGGAAGGGCGCATGCCCCGTATTTTCTCATTCCAGCCAGCGCACGTTCTGCAGGATCTCGTCAAAAAAGCTGCGCAGCATCAAGGTGCTCATGCTGAAGGGGTCGAAATCCGGGGTGCTGGAGTATTTGAGGAACAGCTGCCGGTTGGCGTCCACCGACCCCAGCAGCCCCATGGACCAGCTGGTGAAGCGGCGGTGCGGGATTTCGCCAAAGTCCAGCACAGCCGTGTCCTTGTGGCGCGTGTCCTTGAGCAGGCGGTGGTACAGCGCGTTGACCGCCGCACGGTCGCCTTCGAGCTGCTGCAAAAAGATGCCGTTGTTCAGGCACAGCGCGCCGGTGATGCCCGCGCGCGCATTGTTGCGCTGCGAGGCACTCAAGATGTCCTTGACGTCAGCAGGGCCGAGCACGCGCGACGTGCGACTGGCATAGGTCAGTTGTATCAACATGTGTGTCTCCTGAAGCGCTCAGTGTGTCAGGTTTCGTTCTGGGCGGTGGGTGGGCCTGGGAATGACCTTGAAGGCTGGTTTTTGCCGCAAAGAGGGCCTGGAGGGCTGTGAATGGGAGGTCTTTGATCTGGCGCAGGGCATGGAAATGCTGCGTTGCAACAATGCGGGCATCCGATTTCAGGGGATTCCCATGCCAGTTCGTGAGTTCTTAGCCGACGCCATGCCCTGCCAGCGCCGCGTGGCGGTCCAGTGGGTCGCGGCCGGGATCCTGCTGCCTGCCTGGGCCAGGAGCGCCCAGGCGCAGATAGGGCTTTCGGGGGCCATCAACTATGCGGGCTGGTTCCGTGCGCTCTCGCAACGCATGGCCAAGGCCTATTGCCAGCAGTACCTGCAGGTGCTGCCTGGCGCCGCCGTGGATGTGATGGGGCTGGCGCGCAAGATGGCCCAGTCGGGCAGCAGCGAACTGGCCAAAGGCACGCAGGCGGGGCAATGGCCTGCCGACGTGGGGCGCCAGTTGGCAGAGGTGCAAAAGCAGTTTGCATTGCTCAACCAGCTGACTGCAGCGCCGGCCACCCAGACCGCCCTGGTGGTGGCGGCTTCCGAGCAGGCCGACCGCACGCTGCTGATTGCACAGGCCGTGACCGAATCCATCGAGAAGATGGCCCAGGCCCCCAGCGCCCGCCTGGTCAACCTGGCGGGCCGCCAGCGCATGTTGTCGCAGCGCCTGGCCAAGAACTATTTCCTGCATGCAGCCAAGGTGGATTCCAAGGTGGTGCAGGCACAGTTGGCGGCCGATGCGGCCGATTTCCGCCAGGCGCTGCAGACACTCAAAGCAGCCCCGGTGTCCACCACCGCCATCCGCAACGAACTGGAGTTGGCCGACTCGCAGTGGCTGTTCTTTGAATCGGCCCTGCGCCGCCCGGCCGATGACGCGGGGCTCAACGCCGTGGCGACCACCAGCGAGCGCCTGCTGGGGGTGATGGACAAGCTCACCGGCCTGTACGAAGCCGCTCTGCGCGAAGTGCTGGGCTGAGGTCTGGGCGGAGCCAAGGGCTGGGAACGCGCGGTGTCACCGATCGGCCATCATGGGCCGCGCGCTGGGTGAAGTCTGCGGGTCGCCCATCCCCCATGAGCGCCGCGCCGGGCCGCCCCAGGCAAGCTCGCACCGCAGGCGAAACCGAAGGTACAACCGTGGGCATTCGCCCATCGCGCCACAGCCCTTCAGGCTTCCCGGTGTGATTCTGAACAGACCCTGCAGGCGGCACCAAGAATGCGGAGCCGCGTTGGGGGCCCCTTGCAGCCGCTTCAGGCGGCTCACATCCTGAATGCCCTTGGCTTTGCATGGGGGTGGCTGCCTGGCCTGCCCAGCGGAGCCCATCGGAGCCGGGCGGCGCTTTGCGCGACAAAATCTCAACCGCAGCATCCGCCAGCCCCTGCGGGGCCGTTTACCTCTGGCTGCTGCATCGAGGGGCACTTGACCGTGCCGTAGCTGCAAAAGACGCAGCAGTCGCCAGGAAGGGGCCGAAGGACAGAGTGGCAGTGGCTGCATTCGTGGAAGAACTGGCAGGCGTCAACTGGCATCTCCAGTTCGGCTCGGTGGCCGCATACAGGGCAGGTGAGGACGGAGCGGGTTTGCATGTTGTCGCTCATGCTACGCCGTCTTCGCTGCGAAGCAACCACAAGCGTTGGCGTTCGGGCTGGCCCCGGGCAAAAGCTCCCGGGACGGAAGCCCGCCGGGCGAGGGCCATGAGGGTACCCCGGGTCATGAGCTGGCCCTGGTCCTGGCTGGCGTGGCGGATTCGCCGTCTCCCCCCACAAGGTATTCACGCACCAATTCGCGCGCTCGGTGCAGGCGGCTTTTGACAGCCGGGGCGTTTTCGCCAAGGCGCTCGGCGATCTCGGCAATGGTGAGCTCCTCGAAGTCGCGCAGCAGGATCACTTCGAGGTAGTGCGCTGGCAGGGACTCCAGGGCGTGCGCGAGGTCGACGCGCAGTGCGTCGTCCGAGCGGCAGGCGAGCTGCCGCTCGGCCACCTCATCTTCCAGCGGCTCGTGCCTGAACATCAGGCGCTCGAGTCGGCGGCACTCACGCCTGATGACAACAAACAGCCAGGAAGAGAAGGCGGCGGCTGCCTTCA
>DATLGV010000574.1:0-3056 GCA_035540275.1 Acidovorax sp.
GCGGGCTGGCGTCGCCGCTGGCCGCGGTCGCCGTGCTGCTGCTGGCGGGTTTCCTGGCGCTGGATTACGTCGTCGCCGGCGTGGTGCTCGTGGCCCTGCGCACGCGCCATCCGCTGCCGCAGTCGCTGGCGTTCGCCGCGGCCTGGCTGCTGGGCGAGTTGATGCGCGGCACGCTCTTCACCGGCTTCCCCTGGGGCGCAAGCGGCTACGCGCACGTGGACGGGCCGCTGGCGGCTCTCGCGCCCTTCGTCGGCGTGTACGGGATCGCCGCGGTGGCGGCCTTCCTGGCGTTCTGGATCGCCGGCCTGGCGCAGCCCGCGACGCGCGCATCGTGGCGATCGTGGGCCGTCATCGGGGGTTCGGCCGCGCTGCTGGCGGCCTGCAACATCGTGGCCAGGCCCGATGCCGCGAATCCCGGCCGCCGCCTGCCGGTCGCGCTGCTGCAGGGGAATATCCCGCAGGACGAGAAGTTCCAGGGCGGGACCGGCATCCCGCTCGCTCTCGAGTGGTATGCGATCCAGCTGCACACCAGCCGGGCCTCGCTCACGGTCACGCCCGAGACCGCCGTGCCCCTGCTGCCGCAACAGCTGCCCGCGGGCTACCTCGAGCGGCTCGCCGGCCCGTTCTCGCAAGGCGAGCGCGCGGCGCTGGTGGGCATCCCGCTCGGCAGCTTCGAGCAGGGCTACACCAACTCGGCGCTCGGATTCGCACCCGGCGCCGGCGTGTACCGCTTCGACAAGCACCACCTGGTCCCCTTCGGCGAGTTCATCCCGCCGCTGTTCCGCTGGTTCACGGAGATGATGAACATCCCGCTGGGCGACTTCAACCGGGGCACGGTGGGCCAGGCGTCCTTTGCCGTGGCGGGGCAGCGCATTGCCCCCAACATCTGCTACGAAGACCTTTTTGGCGAGGAGCTGGGCGCACGGTTCATCGACCCTACCCAGGCGCCCACGGTGTTCGTCAACTTCAGCAACATCGGCTGGTTTGGCGACACCCTGGCGATTGACCAGCACCTGCACATCAGCCGCATGCGCGCGCTGGAGTTCGAGCGCCCCATGGTGCGCGCCACCAACACGGGCGCCACGGTCATCATTGACCACCGGGGCGTGGTCACGCACCAGCTGGCCCGCTACACGCGCGGCGTGCTCAAAGGCGAGGTGCAGGGCCGGGGCCTGGACGCACAGAGCGGCTGGGCCATCACGCCCTACGCATGGTGGGTGTCCCGCTGGGGGCTGTGGCCGCTGTGGGCCCTGGGGGCGCTGGCGCTGCTGGTTGCCATGGCCGCCGCCAGGGGCCGAAGGGCGCTTGGCGATTGATCCAGGTCAGGCATTGCGCCTGGCGACGCAGGGGGCTGCACAACCCCCGGTTTAGAGGTGGCTCCCTATGCCTTGATAATAGAGCCCCGCAACCGGGGGCTGGTGTTGCGTAAAACGATGATTTGAGGCGGGCCACCCGCCGTTCTGGAGCACGACTGAACATGGCAGATTCCTTTTCCTACGAACAACTGATCGCCTCGGGCGAAGGCCGGCTGTTCGGCGCTGACAGCGGGCGACTGCCGCTGCCACCCATGCTGATGTTTGACCGCATCACGCACATCGACGGCGATGGTGGCGCGCACGGGCTGGGGAAGATCCGGGCCGAGCTCGACGTCAAGCCCGACCTGTGGTTCTTTGCCTGCCACTTCCAGGGCGACCCGGTCATGCCCGGCTGCCTGGGGCTGGATGCCATGTGGCAGCTCATCGGTTTTTACCTGACCTGGCTGCAACTGCCCGGCCGGGGCCGCGCACTGGGTGCGGGCGAGGTCAAGTTCACCGGTGAGGTGGGCCCCGACGTGAAGCTGGTCACCTACGAAATCGACATCAAGCGCGTGATCAAGCGCAAGCTCGTCATGGCCATCGGCGACGCCCGCCTGCTGGCTGACGGCAAGGAAATCTATGTAGCCAACGACCTGCGCGTGGGTCTGTTCAAGCGCGAGGGCGACGACAAGGACGCAGCATGACCACCAAGAAGCGCGTAGTCATCACTGGCGCGGGCATCGTCTCGTGCATTGGCAACGACCTGGCCACCGTGGAAGCCTCGCTGCGTGCAGGCACCAGCGGCATCAAGGCGGTGGAAAAGTTCAAGGAGCTGGGCCTGCGCAGCCAGGTGGGCGGCGCGCCGGAGATCGACATCGAGGCGCGCATCGACCGCAAGCAGCTGCGCTTCATGGGCGACGCGGCCGCGTATGCGCAGATCGCGCTCGAAGACGCGATCCAGCAGGCCGGTTTGACGCCCGAACAGGTCAGCCACCCGCGCACCGGCCTCATCATGGGCTCGGGCGGCGGCTCGCCCGCCAACCAGATCGAAGCGGCCGACACGCTGCGCGAGAAGGGCATCCGCCGCGTCGGGCCGTACCAGGTCACGCGCTGCATGAGCTCCACTGTGTCCGCGTGCCTTGCTACCAACTTCAAGGTCAAGGGCATCAACTACTCCATCACCTCGGCCTGCTCCACCTCGGCGCACTGCATCGGCGCGGCCGCGCAGCAGATCGCCTGGGGCGTGCAGGACGTGATGTTTGCGGGCGGCGGTGAAGAGCTGAGCTGGGGCATGTCGCTGCTGTTCGACGGCATGGGTGCCATGTCCAGCAAGTACAACGAAACGCCCGAGAAGGCCTCGCGCGCCTACGACGCGAACCGCGACGGCTTTGTGATCGCCGGCGGCGGCGGCGCCGTGGTGCTCGAGAGCCTGGAGCATGCCCAGGCCCGCGGCGCGACCATCCTGGCCGAAGTGGTTGGCTTTGGCGCCACCAGCGACGGCGAAGACATGGTGGCCCCCTCGGGCGACGGTGCCATTGCCTGCATGCAGCAAGCGATGGAAGGGCTCGATGCGCCCATCGACTACATCAACACCCACGGTACCTCCACGCCCGTGGGCGACATGCAGGAGGTGCGCGCCATGCGGGCCTTGTTCGGCGACAAGGTGCCCCCGTTCTCGTCCACCAAGTCGCTCACCGGCCACTCGCTGGGCGCGACCGGTGTGCAGGAGGCGATCTACTGCATGATCATGCTGAACAAGGG
>DATLGV010000575.1:0-9112 GCA_035540275.1 Acidovorax sp.
GGGGCCGGGTCCACGGTCACCAGCAGGTCGCCCTGCTTGACCAGCGAGCCTTCGCGGAAGTGCACGGCCTGCACGGCACCCGAGACACGAGGGCGCACGTCCACGCGCTGCACGGCTTCGAGCCGGCCCGAGAACTCGTCCCACAGGGCAATGTCTTTTTGCAGCACGGCAGCCACCGACACCGGCATGGCGGGCGGTGCGGCGGGGGCGCTATCCGCCTGCGCCACGGGTGCCTGGAACACCAGAACGGCAGCCGCCACGGTGGCCGTCACGGCCGTGGCAAGGGTGGCCAGACCCAGGGGGCGGCGCTGGGAGAACTTGGAGAAGGATGGGAAGTTCATGGTCACTTTCGATCAGTAGGTGTGCCCTTGTGAAGCACGCTGTGAAATGGGTCTGCCGTGCGCTGGCGCCTGTGGGCTGCGCTCGGCAGGGGTCAATGCAAAGGGGGCGGAACGCAGTCTCGGCAATGACACGGTGGAAAGGTCAATACCCCGGCGACCAACACCGGGGCGGCCTGCGGGGCATGTCAAAAGACGGTGCGGCCGGGTGCGCTGTGACAGTCGCTCCAGGCCGGTGTAGTCAGGAATGCATGCATGGTGTGTTCTTTCCTCCGTGTTGTTTGAATGGCTAACGTGGACCGCAGGACGTGCGGAGCGGGTAACGCCAGGCAAGCGCTTCCCCTCCGGCACGCCGGGCCGGAAATCAAGGTGCAAAAAGGGAATGGGGCTCGCGCAGAGCCCGCGTTTCTCTGCCTCCACCGGGGTGGAGGTCAGCAGCAGTCAGGGGTGTGAGAAGGTGTCAGGGGCCGTCGTCAGGACGGCACCGGACTTCGCGTGGCGGCAAAGAACTGCCGGAACTGGTCCTGCGCCCCCGCCGCACACGGACATTCGTGCGGGCCGGTCTGCAGCAGGGCATCGGGCCACTGCGGGTTCTTGGAGAACACGTGGCGGGTGACCGGCAAGCCGGCGGCCTCCAGCCGGGCCGCATAGGCCAGCGCCTCGTCGTGCATGGGGTCGGTGTCGCCCACCAGGATCAGCGTGGGGGGCAGCCCCGCCAGGCGCTGTGCACCGGCCGGCACGGCATAGGGGTGCTCGGCGTCGCGCGGGCAACGCAAAAAGTTGCGCCAGCCTTCGGTCCACTTGCAGCCCGTAGAGTCGCCCGTGGCCTCGCGCAGCGACGCGGTGCCCACACAGGGGTCCAGCATGGGCGACAGCAGAATCTGCCCGGCCAGCGGGGGGTGTGACTGGTCGCGCGCCATCAGCGCCACGGCCGCCGCCAGGTTGCCACCGGCTTCTTCGCCCGCCAGGTACACGGCGGCGCCCTGCCCGCCGAGCTTGGTGCGATGCTTGTGCACCCACTTGAGCACCCCGTAGCCCGTGTCCACCGGCTGCGGAAACGGCGTGAGCGGATAAGCGACCGACACCACCACCGCCCCGGCGCTCTCCAGCAGCGAGGCCACCGTGCAGCCGTTGTCCAGGTCGCCCGACATGAAGGCCCCACCATGGAAGTGCACGACCACCGGCGACGTGTGGCCGGTCTTCTTGCGGCCATACATGCGCACGGCCACGTCCTGCCCCTGGGCCACCTCAATGGTGGAATCGGTGCAGACGGACGAAGCCGCACCAGACGCCTTGGCGGGCGCCGCAGCGGGCTGCGTGGGCAAAGAGGACGAGGACGGGTGGTCGGGCTGCATGGCAGGTACCCAGTAGTTAGGTGATGAGGTGGAGGATCGGTTGACGATGGATGAAATGTAGTGGCTTGGGCTTTTCTGATAAACAGGTCAAACACCACCGCACTGTTTCCAAAAGCTCAACAATCAAACCGAGGTGCCCGTGTGAGAATTCCTCAGCACCCAATCTGGGTGCTGAAGACTCAAGGAGAAGCCATGGACCAAATTCAGGCCATGCGCATATTCGTGCGGGTGGTGGAGGCCGGCACGTTTACCCGGGCAGCGGATTCGCTGAACCTGCCCAAAGCCACGGTGACCAAGCATGTGCAGGCGCTGGAGGAGCGGCTGCGCGTGAAGCTGCTCAACCGCACCACGCGCCGCGTGACGGTGACGCCCGACGGCGCGGCCTACTACGACCGCACGGTGCGGCTGCTGACCGACCTGGACGACATCGAGGCCAGCATGACCAATGCGCGCGCCAACCCCCGCGGGCGGCTGCGCATCGACGTGGGCACATCGGTGGCGCAGTTGCTCATTATTCCGCACCTGGCGGAGTTCCATGCCCGCTACCCGGACATCCAGGTGGACCTGGGCGTGAGCGACCGCACGGTGGACCTGATCGGCGACAACGTGGACTGCGTGATCCGGGGGGGCGAGCTCAGCGACCAGTCGCTGGTGGCGCGCCGCATTGGCAATCTGGAGTTCGTCACCGTCGCCGCGCCCAACTATCTGGAGCGCAAGGGCACGCCCACGCACCCGCTGGAGATCGAGGAGAAACACGCCAGCGTGATCTATTTTTCGCCCCAAAGCGGGCGGCACTATCCGCTGGAGTTTCGCCGGGGCGATGAGTCGGTCGACATCACCGGCCCCTACCAGCTGAGCGTGAACGAGAGCAATGCCTACGTCACCTCCATCGTGGCGGGCCTGGGCATTGGCCAGATCACCAGCTGGCAAGCCCAGCGCTACCTGGACAGCGGAGCCCTGGTGCAACTGCTGCCCGAATGGACTCAGCCCCTGCTGCCCGTGTACGTGGTGTACCCCCCCAACCGCCACCTGAGCGCCAAGGTGCGCGCGTTTGTGGACTGGGCGGCCGAGCTGTTCCAGCGCGAGGCCCATCTGCAACGCAAAGCCTGACCCTCACTTTGCGCCGCTTTGCGTCGCCCCTCTGAGGGGGATGCTGATCGTGGCCTGGCAGGACCAGCTCTACCGTGGCGCCAGTGGGTTTCTCGCCCGCCGCACACGACGGGGGCCGCATCCCGAGAGTGGACAGGTTCCCAGTCTGTATGCTTGGCGCCATGAGCACACCAGAGACCCCGCCGCCAGCCCCACCGGCTGGCAAACCCGCCCAGCCGCGCAATCCCCTGCATGGCGTGACACTCGAAGCCATGGTGGTGGGCCTGGCCGATTACTTTGGCTGGGATGAGCTGGGGCGGCAGATTCCCATCCGCTGCTTCCAGATCGACCCCAGCGTGGGCTCCAGCCTCAAGTTCCTGCGCAAGACCCCCTGGGCACGCGAGAAGGTCGAAAGCCTCTACCTCTTCATGCTGCGGGACCAGCGGCGCAACGCGCAGAACTGACCCACGCCCTGCGCCGTTCTCCGTTGCTGGCCCCTTTCAATCGCCAGACGTCACCAGAAAATCGCGGCTGATGCCGCCCCCGAGGTCGTTCACCCGGTCCAGGAACTGCGTGAGGAAGGCGTGCAGTCCGGTCGCCAGGATCTCGTCGATGCGGCCGTACTGCAGGTCGGCCAGCAAGCGCCCTGCCCGGCGGCTGGTTTCGGCAGACTGCCCGTTGGCCAGCACAGCCAGGTTGTCCACCACCTCGCGCAGGCAGGCATGCAGCGAGCGCGGCATGTCGCGGCGCAGGATCAGCAGGTCGGCCACGCGGCCGGGCGTGATCACGTCACGATAGACCTTGCGGTACACCTCGAACGCCGACACGCTGCGCAGGATGGCGCTCCAGTGGTAGAAGTCGCTCTCCTGGTTGCGCTCGCTGGGGCGGCCAAAAAAGTCGTTCTTCACGGCGTGGAACTTCACATCCAGCAGGCGCGCGGTGTTGTCAGCACGCTCCAGGAAGGTGCCCATGCGCAAGAAGTGAAACGCCTCGTCCTGCAGCATGGTGCCCAGCACCACACCACGCGACAGGTGGGAGCGGTACTTCACCCACTCAAAGAACTGGCCGGGGTCCCGCTCGAAGGCGCCGCCCTGGAGCTGTCGGTGCAGCTCCAGCCAGGTCTGGTTCTGCGTCTCCCACACCTCGGTGGTGAGCGCCCCCCGCACGGCCCGCGCGTTCTCGCGCGCGGCGCGCAGGCACGACAGGATGGACGACGGGTTGTTGCCGTCGCGCACCATGAATTCAAGCACGTTGGCGGGCGTCACTTCGCCATGTTGGGCGGTGTAAGCCGGGATCAGTTCGCTGATGGACAGCAGGCCTTCCCAGCCCGCCTGCGCCGCGTCGGCAGACTGCGGCAGCAGGGACATCTCATAGCTCACATTGAGCATGCGCGCGGTGTTCTCTGCCCGCTCGGTATATCGGGACATCCAGAACAGATGATCGGCAGTGCGGCTCAGCATCTCAGAACCCTCCTTGCGTTTGGCTCATGCCGCCCAAAGTCTGCGACTGTGTCATGGGCGGGGTGCTGCGGCCCTCGCCCAGCACCCAGGTGTCCTTTGTGCCTCCGCCCTGGGATGAATTGACGACCAGGGAGCCCTCCTGCAGCGCTACGCGGGTCAGGCCGCCGGCCACCATCTGCACGTCGCGCCCGCTCAGCACAAAGGGGCGCAGGTCGATGTGGCGGGGCGCGATGCCGCTGTCCACATAGGTGGGGCAGCTTGAAAGGCTGAGCGTGGGCTGCGCGATGTAGCCCGAGGGGTTGGCGATGAGCGCGCGGCGGAAGTCCTCGATCTCGGCCTGCGTGGCGGCCGGGCCGATGAGCATGCCGTAGCCGCCCGCGCCATGCACTTCCTTGACCACCAAGTCCTTGAGGTGGGCCAGCACGTGCTGCAGGTCGTCGGGCTTGCGGCACATCCAGGTGGGCACGTTCTTGAGGATGGGCTCCTCGCCCAGGTAGAAGCGGACCATCTCCGGCACATAGGGGTAGACGGACTTGTCGTCGGCCACGCCGGTGCCCACAGCGTTGCAGATGCCGATGTTGCCGGCGCGGTAGGCCTCCATGAGGCCGAAGCAGCCGAGCGTGGAATTGCTGCGGAAGACCTGCGGGTCGAGGAAGTCGTCGTCCACGCGGCGGTAGATCACGTCCACCCGCTGCAGGCCGCGCGTGGTGCGCATGTACACGAACTTGTCCTTGACCACCAGGTCCTGCCCCTCCACCAGTTCGACACCCATCTGCTGGGCCAGGAAGGCGTGCTCGAAATACGCGCTGTTGTGCATGCCGGGCGTGAGCACCACCACCGTGGGCTCGTCGGCCGCGGCCGGAGCGCTGGCGCGCAGGGTTTCGAGCAGCATGTCGGGGTAGTGCGCCACCGGCGCCACCTTGTGCAGGCTGAACAGCTCGGGGAACAGCCGCATCATCATCTTGCGGTTTTCGAGCATGTAGCTCACGCCGCTGGGAACGCGCAGGTTGTCTTCGAGCACGTAGTACTCGCCATTGCCCTGGGCATCGGGGGCGCGCACGATGTCGATGCCTGCAATGTGCGCGTAGATGTCTTGGGGCACATGCACGCCGGCCATCTCGGGGCGGTACTGCGCGTTGTTCAGGATGAGGTCGGCGGGCACGATGCCGGCGCGGATGATGTCCTGGCCGTGGTACACGTCATGGATGAAGCGGTTGAGCGCCGTGACCCGCTGCACCAGCCCCTGCTGCATGCTGCTCCACTCGTGGGCGGGGATGATGCGGGGGATCAGGTCGAACGGGATCAAGCGCTCGTTGCCCGCGCCACCCTCATCCTTGGCGCCATAGACGGCAAAGGTGATGCCCACGCGCCGGAAGATCATCTCGGCCTCGGCCCTGCGGGCCTGCATCACGTCAGGGGGCTGTTGGCTCAACCAATGGGCGTAGCGCTTGTAGTGCTCCCGCACGTCGCTGCCGTCAAACGGCAGCATGGCGTACATCTCGTCAAATTTCTGCATGAACGGGCCTCCTGCAGGCAGGATAGCAAGTTGTGAGCCCGCCCCCCGCAACCCCCCTGGCGGCGCTGCGCCATGGGCACCGATTCAGCCGTCCCGTGGCACCATGCGGTGCTGCCAGTAGCGCTCGCCCGTGTCGCGCTCGCAGGCCACGTTCCCAGGCTGCGTCGAGGACCACCGGGCTGCCCCGCAGCGCGACGATTCCACCACCGCAATCTGGCGTGCGCGATAGCGCTGCAGCACCTCCGGCGCAGGGTGGCCAAAGCGGTTGCGATACCCGGCCTGCACCAAAGCAGTGCGCGGCTGGACGGCCTCCAGAAAGGCCGCCGTTGACGAGGTCTTGCTGCCATGGTGCGGTACCAGCAGCAAGTCGGCCTGCACCGGTGCGCCGCGCGCCAGCAAGGCTTGCTCCTGCGGCGCCTCGATATCGCCCACCAGCAGGGCCGACGCGCCCTCGGTGCGTGCGGCAGAGACGCGCAGCACGCAGCTGAGCGCATTGGGGCGGGGCGCCTTGGCCGCAACAGGGGCGTCGTCGCCAGAGAGGGGATGCAGCACCTCGAACGCCACGCCATCCCACTCCCAGCGCTGCCCCGCCAGGCAGGGCCGGCTGGGGCGCACGCGCTGCAAGGCATGCTCGGCTTCGATGGAGCCGGTGAGTTCAGCCTGCGGCTGCTGGGCCAGCACCGCCGCTGCGCCCCCCGTATGGTCGGCATCGCGGTGGCTGAGCATGAGCACATCCACCCGCTCGCCCAGCGCGCGCAGCAACGGCACCAGCACGCGGTGGCCCGCGTCGCTCTCGCGGCTGAAGCGGGGACCGGCGTCGTACAGCAAGGTGTGCCTGGCCGTGCGCACCAGTACGGCATTGCCCTGTCCGATGTCGGCGGCCAGCAACTCAAACTGCCCTGCTGCGGGCCGCGCCGGCTGCCACCACAATGCCGGCAGCAGCAAGGGCAGCGCCAGCAGGCGCAGCCGCCAGGGCAGGCGCATCGCCAGCAGCGCGCCCCCGGCCACTGCCGCCACCCCCGCCCACAGCGGCGCTGCAGGCAAAAAAACCGCCGCCCAGGGCCACTGCGCCAGCCACTGCAGCAACGCCGTGAACGGCTGCAGGCTGAGGGCCGCCGCACTCCACAGCGGCGCCCACAACACGCCGCCCAGCGCCAGCGGCGTGACCACCAGCGTGACCCAGGGGATGGCCACCAGGTTGGCGACAAAACCCACCAGCGACACCTGGCCAAACAGCAGCAAGCCCAGGGGGGTGAGCGCGAGCGTCACCACCCATTGTTCGCGCACCAGGGCATAAAACCGGCCTGCAGCGCCCTTTCCGCTTGCCTCTACAGCTATTGGATTGGTAGCAAACAACATCCCTACCGCCACAAAGCTCAGCCAGAAGCCTGCCTGGGCCAGCGCCCAGGGGTCCAGCAGCACCACGGCCGCACAGGCCAGCAGCCACACCTGGGGCCAGGGCCAGCGGCGGCCGCTCCACTGCAGCAGCGCCACGATGGCCAGCATGGTCACCGTGCGCTGCGCAGGCACGCCCCAGCCGCTGAACAGTGCGTAGGCCGTGGCCAGCAGCACGCCCGCCCACAGCGCAGCCGAGGGTGCAGGTGCCGCCAGGCACAAACGGGGCGAGCGCCGCCACAGCGCCCGCACCGCCAGCGCCGCCAGCCAGGCGAACAGAGTGATGTGCAGGCCCGAAATGCTCATGAGGTGGGCCACCCCGGTGGCGCGGAACACATCCCAGTCCGCACGGTCGATGGCACGCTGGTCGCCGGTGACCAGCGCCGCCACCACGCCCGCAGTGCGCGTGCGGATGGTGTCGACGGAGTCATCGCCCAACCCATCCGGCCCGAACACCAGGCGCTCCATGATGGCGTCACGCACGCGCTGGCGCAGTTGCTCGACCGGGTATTGCCAGGTGGCGGCCACACGCACCGGCGGCTCGTCCTTGGGGCCGGCACGCACATAGCCCGTGGCCTGCACCCCCTGCTCCCACATCCACAGCTCGTAGTCAAAGCCATGCGGGTTGCGCAGGCCATGGGGAGCCTTCAGGCGCACGGTGATCTGCCATCGCTCCCCCGCACGCACCGGGGCGGGCAGGCGCTGCAGGTCCACCACACCCCCCGCATCGCGAAAAGCACCGCTGTACCAGGCCACATCGATCTGCGGGGGCAAAGGCACGGGTGCGCCTTGCAGCGTCGCTGCCTCCACCGCCATGCGCCAGCGTGTGCCCGCCTCGTTGACCTGCGGCATGGCGGCCACCACGCCCGTGATGCGCAGGTCCTTGCCCTCCAGCGCTGCCTGCAATGCCTGCGCCTGGAAGGCCACAGCCCGCAGGCCCGTGGCAGACGCCATGGCCAGCGCCGCCGCCAGCAACACCAGCCAGGGCGCCATGGCGATGGCCCAGCGTGCCCAGCGCTGCCCGGGGCGCAGCCTTGCGGCCACCACGGCACCACCACCCACCAGCAGTCCGGCCCCCAGCAGCCATCCGTAGGCCGTAGCAGACCACAGCCTGGGCTGCTGCAGTTGCAGCGCAGCCCCCGCCACCAGGCCCAGCAACATGGCGGGCAGCAGCCACGGACGCGAAGGCAACGCCCCCTCCAGACCCTGACCGGTGGTAGACAGCGGCGCGGCATTAGGGGCACTTATGGCGAACATGCGCTGATGCTAATGCGGCGCCAGGGCATGCCGTGCCGGTGCGAGGGCAAGGTGCTGTGTAACACTTACCGCGCTGGGCGGCCTGCGCACCGGACCGCTCTCGTCTATCCACCCCGCACTTCCTAACGAGGACCACCATGAGCGTTTACGACAAGCTGAAAGAACTGAACATCACCCTGCCCCCCGTGTCGGTGCCCGCCGCCGCCTACGTGCCCTATGTGCAGACCGGCAACCTGGTGTTTCTGAGCGGCCACATCGCCCGCAAGGACGGCAAGCCCTGGGCAGCCCAGTTCGGCCGCGACATCGGCACCGAAGAAGGCAAACAGGCCGCGCGCGCCGTGGCCATCGACCTGATGGGCACGCTGCAAGCGGCCTGCGGCGGCGACCTGAACCGCGTGAAACGCATCGTCAAGGTGATGAGCCTGGTGAACTCCACGGGCGATTTCACCGAGCAGCACCTGGTGACCAATGGTGCCAGCGAACTGCTGGGGCAGGTGTTTGGCGAGAAGGGTGTGCATGCCCGCAGCGCCTTCGGCGTCGCCCAGATCCCCATGGGCGCATGCGTGGAGATCGAACTGATCGCCGAACTGGCCTGATCTTCAGCCTCCAGCCAAAAGCCCTTGGCATCCATGCCAAGGGCTTTTTTGTGGCCTGCCCGCTCCCAACCCCGCCGCAGGGTTGCTCACCGGTGAACCTCCGCAA
>DATLGV010000576.1:0-2848 GCA_035540275.1 Acidovorax sp.
GCCATACACGCGGCCCGTGGCGCCGGGCGGGGCAGCGCGCTTGATCAGCATGTCGCGCGAGGGGCCGGCCAGGCCTGTGCCCAGCCCTGCCACCGAAGCCACCACCAGCGCCACCATGCCCGGCAGCAGCCCCGAGGCCACCACCACCAGCAGCGCAGCCGAGCCCAGCAGGCACACGGAGATGATCTTCTCCAGCCGCTGCACACGGCCCACCAGGAAGCCCCCCACCAGCATGCCCGCCGCGCCGCACAGCATGTAGCCCGTGACCACCATGGCCGTCACGCTCAGCGGCAGGCCATACAGGGACTGCAGCGCCGGGCTGGCAAAGCTCTGGATGGCGCTGAGTGCGCAGGTGCTCCAGAAGAAGAACGAGAAACACAGCCACACCGAGGGCAGCTTAAGGAAGGCCATGGGGTGCTCGGGCTTCGCCGCCGCCGCGCCGCCCTTGGCCTGGTGCGCCCAGGCGCCCTGGCGATCGTCAATCGCATCGCGGTTCCAGACCATGATGGCCAGCACCGTGAGGGCCAGCAGCGCGCCGCACAGGCAGGCCGTGCGCCACGAGCCCGTGGCCGTGGCAATGCCCGCCATGAACACCGGCGCCGTCGCCCAGCCCAGATTGCCGCTGATGCCGTGCACCGAAAAGCCGTGCCCCAGGCGCTGCGGCGACACGCGCTTGTTCAGGATGGTGAAGTCCACCGGATGGAACGGCGCATTGCCCAGCCCGGCCAATGCGGCCGCCAGCAACAGGCCCGTGTAGCCCTGCGCCGTGCCTGCTGCCAGACCGGCGGCGGCAAAACTCGACAGCGCAAAGAACATCACCGGCCGCGCACCCACGCGGTCCACCAGGAAGCCCGACAGCGCCTGCCCCACGCCCGAGATCACGAAGAACACCGACACCAGCAGGCCCAGCTCGGAATAGCTGAAGCCGAATTCCCCGATCAGCCACGGAAACAGCGGCGGCAGCAGCATGTGAAAGAAGTGCGAGCTGCCGTGGGCCAGGCCGATGAGGCCGATGGTGCGGGCGTCCTGCCGCAGGGGGACGGGGTTGGCAGTGATGGCGGTAGCGCCGGAGGTCGAAGCAGTCATGGGCTCGATCTTAGGCAGCATGGCCTCGGCAGGTTTACGATAGGCAGACAACTTCTATCGCAAACATGCCAAACCCGTCCACCGAACCCGCAGCGCCCGCCGAACCAGGGGGTGAGCACTTTGCGGCCCAGGTCGTGCCCCCTGCGCCCGCCGGCAGGCCGCGCGGCATGTCGTACGTGGACTCGCTCACGCCCGAGCTGTTTGTGCCCACGGCCGCCCGCCCGGTGCGCGCCAAGCTGCGCTGGCTGGCCGCCGACACCCAGGTGATGCCGCACAGCCACCCCTGGGCGCAGGTGGCGATATCGACCACGGGCGTGATCCGGCTCACGGTGAACCACGGCACCTACATCGTGCCCCCTTCGCGCGCGCTGTGGATTCCGCCCGGTGTGGAACACGCCGTGACCATGGTCGAAGACGCCGACCTGCGCACGCTGTACTTCCACCAGCCCCGGGGGCGCTGTGGCCCCGGCGTGCCGCGCGACCAGGAAGACGCCTGGCGCCAGTGCCGCGTGCTGGAGGTGTCCGACCTGCTGCGCGCCCTGGTGCTCGAGATGCCCACCGCGCCCGACGGCGGCCCCGCAATCAGCCCCGCCGACCTGCGGCGCGAACAGCATTTGAGCGCCCTGGTCAGGGGCGAACTGGCCCGCGCCGCCGCCGTGAAGCTGGGCGTGGACCTGCCCCAGGACAAGCGCCTGCGCCACCTGTGCGAAGCCGTGCTGGCCGACCCCACGCGCCACGACACCCTGGCCGACTGGGCGCAGGACACGGGCGCCAGCCCCCGCACCGTGGCGCGGCTGTTCCGCTCCGAGCTGGGCAGCACCTTCACCCAGTGGCGCCAGCAGGTCATCCTGGCCAAGGCCGTGTCGCTGGCCGCCGGGCGCATGCCCATGGGCCAGATCGCCGCCGAGCTGGGCTACAGCCCCAGCGCCTTCAGCGCCATGGTGCGCAAGTCGGTGGGGCAGCCGCCGGGGCGGTTTCTGGGGCAGCAGCAGCCGGCGGCCGCAGTGACGGGGGGGTTGCAGGGTGCCAGTACCTCCGTAGTCAGTACCATGCGGACCACATGAAACTCCTTCGCACTCCGCGCACTTCGCGCACTTCTGTTTCTCTGTTCCTGGGAGCGCTGGCGTGCGCCACCACCGGCCTGGGCCAGGCCGCGCCGCTGGACGTCACCCCCGACACGCTGATCGAACGCGCCAACCTGCTGCGCGACGCCCGTGAGCGCCTCTGGGACCCGAACACGGGCCGGCTGGGAAACTTGCGGCACGTGCACATCATCGCCAACGACTGCACGGTGCGCGTGGTGTCGGGTGCGGAGAACCGGCTGTTCCTTGGGCGGGGCACGTTCCAGGTCGCCGACACCACCTACGGCGCGGACCGCCAGGGCGGCAGCCGCCCCAGGCCGTACGACGTGACGATCAGCGCCACACAGGGCGCGTCGGCCATTCCGCGCGTGGGCGCTGACAACACTGCAGTGTGCTTCACGCTGCAGCTGGCCACCGCCCATGAACTGCTGCTGCGCGGCGACAACCTGAAGGTGCTGTTCGACCGGGTGGACCTGCCGGTATTGCGCATGAGTCTGAACCCCAGCCACGGCATGAAGCTGTGGTTCCATGGGGTGCGCCTGGGCCTGCTGAGCGTGAGCTCGAACGCCTCGGTCGTGGCGGGTGGTACCGGGCAGGCCCAGTGGCTGCAACTGGCCAGCTCGCAAAGCAGCACAGCGCTGCTGTTCCACGACCTGGATGTGCGCCACGCGGGCGTGACC
>DATLGV010000577.1:0-13823 GCA_035540275.1 Acidovorax sp.
GTCCAGGGCCGCGCTGTCGAGCACCGAGCCCGTGCGCAGCAGGTTGGAGCGCACCTCCACGGCGCGCAGCGCATACAGCGAGTTGCGGGCCGAGACCGGATCCACATAGCTCACCACATTGCCCTTCATGTCCACCGGCAGCGCAAAGGTGTCCCGCACGGTGGAGGGCCCCAGAATGGGCAGCACCAGGTAAGGGCCCGTGCCCACGCCCCAGCGCCCCAGGGTCAGGCCAAAGTCCTGCTTGTAGCGGTCGATGCCCAGCTCGCTGGCGATGTCCAGCAGCCCGCCCAGGCCGAAGAAGGTGTTCACATTGACCCGCATGAAGCTGGACGCAGCGGCTTCGCCGCGCAGCTGCAGCACGTTGTTCACGAACGACCAGACGTCGCCCAGGTTGGCAAAAAAGTTGCTGACGCCCGTGCGCACGGGGGCAGGCGTGACCTGCTTGTAAGCCGTTGCCACGGGCTTGAGCACCATGGCATCGACCTGCTCATTGAAGTTGGTCATGCTGCGGTTGTACGACTCCAGCGGGTCACGCGGGTCGGGGTGGGCCACCGCGGCGCACCCGGTGAGCAGCACCGCGCCCAGCAGCAGCGCCAGGCCCGCTGCCCGGCGCGCCATCGACCGCCGGTTGCCTGCGATGCGGGCACTGAGGGAAGGGAATGAATTCGTCATTTTTTGCCACCTGTCCCAGCAGGCTTTCCGCCGTCTTCGGCTTTGCTGTAAAGAAATTGTCCAATGAGGTTCTCGAGCACCACCGCCGACTGGGTGGATGCGATCGTGTCGCCCGCCGCCAGGTTCTTCTCGTCGGCACCGGCCTCGATCCCGATGTACTGCTCGCCCAGGAGGCCGCTGGTGAGAATCTTGAGCGAACTGTCCTTGGGGAACGCATAGCGGTCTTCCATGGCCAGCGTGACCCGCGCCTGGAAGGTCTTGTCATCAAAAGTGATGGACTCCACACGCCCGACCACCACACCGGCGCTGCGCACTGCTGCCTGGGGCTTGAGACCACCGATGTTGTCGAACTTGGCGGTGATGCGGTAGCCCGAATGGAATTGCAGGCTCAGCAGGTTGGCCGACTGCAGCGCCAGAAACACCAGTGCCACCGCGCCCAGCATCACGAAGAGCCCTACCCACAGATCGTTTTTGGAACGTTGCATACCTTTGATTCCTAGAACTGCCAGCACCGCCAGCGTCAGATACTGAACATCAGCGCAGTGAGCACGAAGTCCAGTGCCAGCACCGCCAAAGACGCCATGACCACGGTGCGCGTGGTGGCGCGCGACACCCCTTCGGGGGTGGGTTTGGCGGCATAGCCCTGCAGCAGCGCCACAAATGTCACCGTGAAGCCAAAGACCACGCTCTTGAGCACGCCGTTGCCCAGGTCCTTCCAGACATCCACCCCGCCCTGCATCTGGCTCCAGAACGCCCCGGGGTCAATGCCGATCATGAGCACCCCGACGATCCAGCCGCCGATGATGCCCACCGCACTGAACACCGCCGCCAGCAGCGGCATGGTGATCACCCCGGCCCAGAAGCGGGGCGCCAGGATGCGCTGCACCGGGTCCACCGCCATCATCTCCATGGCACTGAGCTGCTCACCCGCGCGCATCAGGCCGATTTCGGCCGTGAGCGACGTGCCCGCGCGGCCCGCGAACAACAGCGCCGTGACCACGGGTCCCAGCTCCCGCACGAGGCTCAAGGCCACCAGCAGGCCCAGGGCCTCCGACGAGCCATAGCGCTGCAACGTGTAGTAGCCCTGCAGGCCCAGCACAAACCCGACGAACAGGCCCGACACGGCGATGATGGCCAACGAGTAGTTGCCCAGAAAATGCACCTGGTCGCGCACCAGCGAGGGCCGCAGAAAAGTGGCGCCCAGCAACCGCACCAGCCGCCCGAACAGCCGCGCGCCCATGCCGATGTCGGCCAGTTGGTGGCGCACCGCAAATCCCACGTCGGAGGGCTTGTACCAGCTCACAGCACGCGCCCTCCAGCCGGCCCGAAGTCCTCGGCCACGGACAGGCCCGGGTAGTGGAACGGCACAGGCCCCGTGGGCAGGGCATTCACGAACTGGTGCACCAGCGGATCACGGCTGGCAAGCACCTCTTCGGGCGTGCCTTGCGCCGCCACCACACCTTCGCCCAGGATGATCACGTGGTCCGCGAGGCGGAAGGTCTCTTCCAGGTCATGCGACACCACGATGCTGGTAAGCCCCATGGCGTCGTTGAGCTGGCGGATCAACTGCGCCGCCGTGCCCAGCGAAATCGGGTCCAGGCCCGCAAAGGGTTCGTCGTACATGACCAGTTCCGGGTCCAGGACGATCGCGCGCGCCAGCGCCACACGGCGCGCCATGCCGCCCGAGATCTGGCTGGGCATCAGGTCGCGCGCTCCACGCAAGCCCACCGCGTGCAGCTTCATCAGCACGACATCGCGAACCAGGTCTTCGGACAAATCGGTGTGCTCACGCAGTGGAAACGCCACGTTCTCGAACACGCTGAGGTCGGTGAACAGGGCCCCGAACTGGAACAGCATGCCCATGCGCCGGCGCGCGGCATACAAAGCCTGCACATCCATGCGCCCCACGTCCTGGCCATTGACCAGCACCTGGCCGCTCTGGGCCTTGTGCTGCCCCCCGATCAGGCGCAGCACGGTGGTCTTGCCGCCGCCCGAGGCCCCCATCAGCGCCGTGACCTTGCCGCGCGGCACCGCCAGCGTCACGTCGCGCAGGATCACGCGGTCACCATACGAAAAGGTGACGTTGCGCAACTCGGCAAGAAAGCTGGATTCGGCCATGCAAAAGATAGTGATCGGAATTCGGGCCTGTCAAAACACCCCTGCCCCTCCGAAAGTGGAGCGCAGATGGTAGCCGAAGACACAAACATACATTCATGCATGTTTGTAAAGAAAAAGCACTGCCGCCATCGGCCCCGCTCGCGCAGGACCAAGGCAAGCCCGGATTGACAGAACCTCTGATTGTGCCAACAAAGCATCCCACAGGCTGGCGCCCGGCCATTGCCCCCCCGTGCCAGCCCTCCGTGAACGCAAACGGCGCCCGAAGGCGCCGTTGCACGGAGTGTGCGCAATGCAATGCGCAGGGTCAGCGTGGCAGGTCCGAGTATCCCATCAGGAACTCGTCCACGGCGCGCGCCGCCTGGCGGCCTTCGCGGATGGCCCAGACCACCAGCGACTGGCCGCGGCGGATGTCACCGGCCGCAAACACCTTGGGCACGTTGGTGGCGTAGCCGCCCTCAAAGTCGGTGGTGGCGCGGGCATTGCCACGGGCGTCCTTCTCGACGCCAAAGGCATCCAGCACGGGTGCCACGGGGCTCACAAAGCCCATGGCCAGCAGCACCAGGTCGGCCTGGTAGTGCTTTTCGGTACCTGCGATCTCGACCAGCTTGCCGTCCTTGAACTCGACCTGCACGGTGGTCAGGCCCTTGACCTTGCCCTTTTCGCCCGTGAACTCCTTGGTGGAGATCGCAAACTCGCGCACGCAGCCTTCTTCGTGGCTGGAGCTGGTGCGCAGCTTCAGCGGCCAGTAGGGCCAGGTCAGGGGGCGGTTTTCCACCTCGGGGGGCTGGGGCATCACCTCGAACTGGGTGACGCTGGCCGCACCATGGCGGTTGCTGGTGCCCACGCAGTCGCTGCCGGTGTCGCCGCCACCGATCACGATGACATGCTTGCCCGTCGCCGTGATTTGGCCCTTGAGCTTGTCGCCCGCGTTGACCTTGTTCTGCTGAGGCAGGAACTCCATGGCGAAGTGAATGCCATCGAGCTCGCGGCCAGGCACGGGCAGGTCGCGAGATTGCTCGGCGCCACCGGTCAGCAGCACGGCGTCGAACTCCTTGTTCAGCTGCTCGGGCGTAATGGTTTCCTTGGCCCAGTTGGTGACCTTGGAGTCCTTGCCCAGGCCGTCCTTGGCAGCGCCCACGAACACGCTGGTGCGGATGACCACGCCTTCGGCTTCGAGCTGCTTGACGCGGCGGTCGATGTGCGACTTCTCCATCTTGAAGTCGGGGATGCCATAGCGCAGCAGGCCGCCCACGCGGTCGTTCTTTTCAAACAGCGTGACGCTGTGGCCTGCGCGGGCCAGTTGCTGGGCAGCGGCCAGGCCTGCGGGGCCGGAACCCACCACCGCCACCTTCTTGCCCGTCTGGTGCTTGGCGGGGCGCGGTTGCACCCAGCCTTCGGCCCAGGCACGGTCGATGATCGCGTGCTCGATGGACTTGATGCCCACGGCGTCGTCGTTCACATTGAGCACGCAGGCGGCCTCGCAGGGCGCGGGGCAGATGCGGCCGGTGAACTCGGGGAAGTTGTTGGTGCTGTGCAGCACCTCGATCGCGCTCTTCCAGTCCGCGTGGTACACCAGGTCATTGAAGTCCGGAATGATGTTGTTCACCGGGCAGCCGTTGTTGCAGAAAGGCGTGCCGCAGTCCATGCAGCGCGCACCCTGCACCTTGGCCTGGCTCTCGTCGAGGCCGATGACGAATTCCTTGTAGTGCTTCAGGCGCTCGGGCACGGGCTTGTAGCCCTCTTCGATGCGCTCGTATTCCATGAAGCCGGTAGTTTTTCCCATGACGATGTCCTTGTCTATGAATGCTGTGCGAAGGGGGATGGCGTCGCCTTACTTGGCGGGGGCCACTTCTTTTTTGGTAGCAGCTACCGCTGGTGTAGCAGACTCCTCCAGCACTTTCCGTTCATAAATTTCAGACAACGCACGCTTGTACTCGGTCGGGAAGACCTTGACGAACTTGCTGCGCGATGCGGCCCAGTTGTCCAGCAGCTCGCGCGCGCGCTTGCTGCCCGTCCAGCGGTTGTGGTCTTCCAGCAGCTTCTTGAGCTGGGCTTCATCGGTCTGACCGTTGTGCCAGATCGAGCGTGGCACGGTGGCTTCCTGCTCGGTGGCGGGCAGGATGCGCTCCAGCGTCACCATCGACAGGTTGCAGCGCGTGTCGAACTGGCCATCTTCGTCATAGACGTAGGCCACGCCGCCGCTCATGCCCGCCGCGAAGTTGCGGCCGGTCTTGCCCAGCACCGCGACCGTGCCGCCGGTCATGTACTCGCAGCCATGGTCACCCGTGCCTTCGACGACCGCCGTGGCGCCCGACAGACGCACGGCAAAACGCTCGCCGGCCACGCCACTGAAGAAGGCCTCACCGGTCGTAGCACCGTACATCACGGTGTTGCCCACGATGGTGTTGCGCACCGCCTCGCCCCGGAAATCGATGCTGGGGCGCACGATCACGCGGCCGCCCGACAGGCCCTTGCCGGTGTAGTCGTTGGCATCGCCAATCAGGTACAGCGTGATGCCGCGTGTGAGGAAGGCGCCAAACGACTGGCCGCCCGTGCCTTCGAGCTGGATGCGGATGGTGTCATCCGGCAGGCCGTCGGGGTGCACGCGGGTGACCGCGCCGGACAGCATCGCGCCCACGGAACGGTTGACGTTGCGCGCCACCTCGATGAACTGCACGCGCTCGCCCTTTTCGATGGCGGGCTTGCTGCGCTCGATGAGCTTGCGGTCCAGCGTGTGCTCGATGTTGTGGTCCTGCACATCCACATGGAAGCGCGGCACATCGGCGGGCACGTTCGGCTGGGCGAACAGGCGGCTGAAGTCCAGGCCGCGTGCCTTCCAGTGTTCCAGGCCCTGGCGCATGTCGAGCAGGTCGGTGCGGCCAATCAGGTCGTCGAACTTGCGGATACCCAGCTGGGCCATGATCTGGCGCACTTCTTCGGCAATGAAGAAGAAGTAGTTGACCACGTGCTCGGGCTTGCCCGAGAACTTCTTGCGCAGCTCGGGGTCTTGCGTGGCCACGCCCACGGGGCAGGTGTTGAGGTGGCACTTGCGCATCATGATGCAGCCTTCGACGACCAGCGGAGCGGTAGCAAAGCCGAACTCGTCAGCGCCCAGCAATGCGCCGATGGCGACGTCGCGGCCGGTCTTCATCTGGCCGTCGGCCTGCACGCGGATGCGGCCGCGCAGGCGGTTCAGCACCAGGGTCTGCTGGGTTTCGGCCAGGCCGATTTCCCACGGGCCGCCCGCGTGCTTGATGGACGACCAGGGCGACGCGCCCGTGCCGCCGTCATGGCCGGCGATCACCACGTGGTCGCTCTTGCACTTGGCCACGCCGGCAGCGATGGTGCCCACGCCCACTTCGGACACCAGCTTGACGCTGATGCCTGCGTGCGGTGCCACGTTCTTCAGATCGTGGATCAACTGGGCCAGGTCCTCGATGGAGTAGATGTCGTGGTGCGGCGGGGGCGAGATCAGGCCCACACCAGGCACGCTGTGGCGCAGCTTGCCGATGTAGTTGGAGACCTTGCCGCCAGGCAGTTGGCCGCCCTCGCCGGGCTTGGCGCCCTGGGCCATCTTGATCTGGATCTGGTCGGCCGACGACAGGTACTCGGCCGTCACACCGAAGCGGCCCGAGGCCACCTGCTTGATGCGGCTGCGCAGCGAATCGCCGTCTTGCAGGGGCAGATCGACCTCGACGTTCTCGGCGCCGATCACGCTCTTGAGGCTGTCGCCCTTCTTGATCGGGATGCCCTTGAGCTCGTTGCGGTAACGCGCTGCGTCTTCACCGCCTTCGCCCGTGTTGCTCTTGCCGCCGATGCGGTTCATGGCCACGGCCAGCGTGGCGTGCGCCTCGGTGGAGATGGAGCCCAGCGACATGGCGCCGGTGGCAAAGCGCTTGACGATTTCCTTGGCGGGCTCGACCTCGTCGATCGAAATCGCCTTGGACGGATCGATCTTGAACTCGAACAGGCCGCGCAGCGTCATGTGGCGCTTGCTCTGGTCGTTGATGATCTGTGCGTACTCCTTGTACGTGTTCCAGTTGTTGGCACGGGTGCTGTGCTGCAGCTTGGCAATCGCGTCGGGCGTCCACATGTGGTCTTCGCCCCGGGCACGCCAGGCGTATTCGCCACCGGCGTCCAGCATGGTTTCGAGCACCGGGTCGTCACCAAACGCGGCCTTGTGCATGCGGATGGCTTCTTCGGCGATCTCGAACACGCCAATGCCTTCCACGCGGCTGGCGGTGCCGGTGAAGTACTTGCCCACGGTTTCCGTGTTCAGGCCGATGGCCTCGAACAGCTGGGCACCGCAGTAGCTCATGTAGGTGCTCACGCCCATCTTGGACATGATCTTGGACAGGCCCTTGCCGATGGCCTTGACGTAGTTGTAGATGGCCTTGTCGGCCGACAGGTCGCCGCCCAGGTCCTTGTGCATCTCGGCCAGGGTTTCCATGGCCAGGTAGGGGTGCACGGCTTCAGCGCCGTAGCCCGCCAGCACGGCGAAGTGGTGCACTTCGCGTGCGGTACCCGTTTCGACCACCAGGCCGGCCGTGGTGCGCAGGCCTGCGCCCACCAGGTGCTGGTGGATGGCCGACAGCGCCAGCAGCGCGGGGATGGCGACTTGCGTGGCGCTCACGGCGCGGTCGCTGATGATGAGGATGTTGGCGCCGCCCTTGATGGCGTCCACGGCCTGCGCGCACAGCGAGGCGAGCTTGGCTTCCACGCCCTCACGGCCCCAGCTCAGCGGGTAGGTGATGTCGATGGTGGCGCTCTCGAACTTGCCTTGCGTGTACTGCGCGATGTCGCGCAGCTTGGCCATGTCGGCAAAGTCGAGCACGGGCTGGCTCACTTCGAGCCGCATGGGCGGGTTGACCTGGTTGATGTCCAGCAGGTTGGGCTTGGGGCCGATGAAGCTGTTGAGCGACATCACGATCGCTTCGCGGATCGGGTCGATGGGCGGGTTGGTCACCTGCGCGAACAGCTGCTTGAAGTAGTTGTACAGCGGCTTGTTCTTGCCCGAGAGCACGGCCAGCGGGCTGTCGTTACCCATGGAGCCGATGCCCTCTTCGCCGTTCTTGGCCATGGGCGCCATCAGGAACTTGATGTCCTCCTGCGTGTAGCCGAAGGCCTGCTGGCGGTCCAGCAGGGGCAGGTCAGCGGCCTGGGGCGCAGCCGCCTCGGCACCGGTTTCGATGCTGTCGAGCTTGATGCGCAGGTTCTCGATCCACTGCTTGTAGGGCTTGGTGTTGACGACGTTGGCCTTGAGCTCGTCGTCGTCGATCATGCGGCCCTGCTCCAGGTCGATCAGGAACATCTTGCCGGGCTGCAGGCGCCACTTGCGCACGATCTTGTTCTCGGGCACGGGCAGCACGCCCGATTCGGAACCCATGATGACCAGGTCGTCGTCGGTGATGCAGTAGCGCGAAGGACGCAGGCCGTTGCGGTCCAGCGTGGCACCGATCTGGCGGCCATCGGTGAACACGATGGAGGCCGGGCCGTCCCAGGGCTCGAGCATGGCAGCGTGGTATTCATAGAAGGCGCGGCGGCGCTCGTCCATGGTGGTGTGCTGCTCCCAGGGCTCGGGGATCATCATCATCACGGCCTGGCTGATGGGGTAGCCCGCCATGGTCAGCAGTTCGAGGCAGTTGTCGAACGTGGCGGTGTCGGACTGGTCGGCAAAGCTGATGGGGTAGAGCTTTTGCAGGTCGGCCGCCAGCACGGGCGAGGCCATCACGCCTTCGCGGGCCTTCATCCAGTTGTAGTTGCCCTTGACGGTGTTGATTTCACCGTTGTGCGCCACATAGCGGTAGGGATGGGCCAGCGGCCATTCAGGGAAGGTGTTGGTGGAGAAGCGCTGGTGCACCAGACCGATGGCCGAAACGCAGCGTTCGTCCTGCAGGTCGAGGTAGTACTTGCCCACCTGGTCGGCCAGCAGCAGGCCCTTGTAGACCACCGTGCGGCTGGACATGGACGGAACGTAGTATTCCTTGCTGTGCTTGAGCTTGAGGGCCTGGATGTTGGCGCTGGCTGTCTTGCGGATCACGTACAGCTTGCGCTCCAGCGCGTCCTGCACGATCACGTCGTTGCCACGGCCGATGAAGACCTGGCGCAGGATGGGCTCCTTCTTGCGCACGGTGGGCGACATGGGCATGTCCACATTGACAGGCACATCGCGCCAGCCCAGCAGCACCTGGCCTTCGGCCTTGATCGCGCGCTCCATCTCCTGCTCGCAGGCCAGGCGGGAGGCATGCTCCTTGGGCAGGAAGATCATGCCCACGCCGTATTCACCCGCCGCTGGCAAGGTCACGCCCTGCTTGGCCATCTCTTCCCGGTACAGCGCGTCAGGGATCTGGATCAGGATGCCGGCGCCGTCGCCCATCAGCGGGTCGGCCCCCACCGCGCCACGGTGGTCGATGTTTTCCAGAATCTTCAGGGCCTGCGTCACGATGTCGTGGCGCTTGATGCCCTTGATGTGGGCCACAAAACCGAGGCCGCAGGCGTCGTGTTCGTTACCCGATGAATACAAACCGTGTTGTTGCAGATGCTGGATTTCGGCAGCCGTGGTCATGGCGCACTCCTATGTTTTTCGCAGGGGAGCCGAGATTAGTGCATTGCAACATCTTTTGGCAAGCAAATTAAATGGGGTCAGATTCCCGTTAATAAAACCCAACGTCGCCGCCATTATTTATTGGGGACATATCAAAATATGCAGCATATTAGGGCAATCCAAAAAGGCTTCAGTCCGATTTTTCCTGTGCTTTTGCACTGCGCGGCCTGCCAGGTCTCCCCCGCGTCACGCGACGAGGCGTCTGCTTTTGCAGCCCCTCCAGGAAACCGGGGTCGCCCAGAGCCCAACCGCTCAGTGCTGAATCGGTCAGTGCTGCTTGCGCAGCCGCACCCAGGCCTGCCTGCACCAGCGCGGCATAGGCCGCCTCGCGCGCGAAGGGGGTGTTGCCCAACGCCCAGTACAGAGCGTGCGGCGTCAACCAGCGGTCGTTGCGCAGGCCCAGCCAATGGGCATGGCTGGACCATGGGTAGTCAGCAGGCTGGGGCACCAGACCGGCGCGCACAGGATTGAGATCCAGGTACACCATGCATGCCAGCAAGTAGCGTTCCGGCTGCAGTACGGTGGAGCGGTAGCGTCCCTCCCACAGCGTGCCGGTGCGTACGTGTCGGCGGTTGAAGTACTGCACGTACCGGCGCCCTACCGCCTGCATCATCTGAGGCAGGCCGTCTGAGGTGCTGGGTGTGACCAGCAAGTGAAAGTGATTGTCCATCAGCACGTAGGCATGGACGGCGACGGCGTATTTCTGCGCGTGGTCTGCCAGCAGCGCCAGCAGGGTTTCAAAATCGCCTGCACCGTCAAAGATAGGCTGGCGGTTGTTGCCCCGCAAGATGACGTGGTGCAGGTGACCCGGCAGGGTCAGGCGGGGCAAACGGGCCATGGCTCAGGATCGGGAGTGGAATGGCCGCGATCATAAGTCTGTCCCCCATTCAACAATGACCCCTTGCAAGACCCGGACGTCAGGCCAGTGGCCTCCATGGTGGGCAGCTGCGCTGGACCGCTGGCAGCTCCCCGCGACACATCAGGCCACGTCAGCCCGGGATCGCCGCCTGCGCCCCTTGCGGCAGCGAGTCCGTCAGCGCGGACACACCAAAACGCGCGCCCATGGCCTGCTCCAGGCCGAACTCGCCCAGGAGTGCCCGTAACCGCTCGGCGGCACTGCGTTTTTTCTGCCCGGTGTAGCGCGCGATGATCAGTTCGTTCTTCATGCTGTGCTCCCATCCCACCAGCTCTGTCACGGTGACCTGGTAGCCGCTGGCCTCCAGGTAAAGACAGCGCAGCACGTTGGTCACCTGACTGCCCAGTTCGCGGGTATGCAGGGGGTGGCGCCACAGCTCCGCCAGGGGCGTACGCGCCAGTTGAAGGGCCTTGCCCTGGCGCAAGCAGGCCGCCATTTCGGCCTGGCAGCAAGGCACCAGGACCATGGCCCGGGCCTTCTTTTGCAGCCCGAAGGCAATCGCATCATCGGTGGCGGTGTCGCAGGCATGCAAAGCGGTGACCACGTCGATCTGGGCAGGCAGTTCACGGGCGTCGGCCGATTCGGCCACCGACAGATTCAGAAACGACATCCGCTCGAAGTGCAGTCGCTGGGCCAGTGCCCGCGACTTTTCCACCAGCTCGGCCCGGGTCTCCACCCCGTAGATATGCCCATGGCCCAGCGCCTTGAAATACAGGTCGTACAGGATGAAACCCAGATAGGACTTGCCCGCCCCATGGTCGGCCAGTGTGGGTCCGCCGCCATGGGCGGAAAGTTCCGCCAGCAAGGGCTCGATGAAATTGAACAGGTGGTAGACCTGCTTGAGCTTGCGGCGCGAGTCCTGGTTGAGACGCCCCTCGCGCGTGAGGATGTGCAATTCCTTGAGCAGCTCAATGGATTGGCCGGGCCGCAACTCTTGCAACTCAGCCCCCTCGCTTTGGGCTTTGCCTTTGCCACGAGCCCGCTCGCCCGTCGCTGCTGACGATGGTTTTTGTTGCTTCATCGGACGCCACCCTGTGCGGGCTCCCCGCCGTCGCCTGCCATGTTGGCCGCCACCTTTTCCCCCTCCCTGGCATGGGGCCCGACGTCCAGCGCCTGCCAGCCAGCCATGCCCATCTCCTCGAGCACCTCCATGTTGCGCTCGAAGATGGCCTCTGCCTGCGGGAACACCGCCACGGCGCGGTCAATACTGGCCTCTCTGAGCAGGTGCAGCGTAGGGTATGGCGAGCGGTTGGTGCAATTGGTCACGTCGTCCATCTCGGTGCCCGCAAACTGGAACTGGGGATGAAAGCTCGCGACCTGGAGCGTGCCTTCCAGCCCCAGCGCTTGCAGCACCTCCTCCACCTCGCCCAGAAAATCATTGAAATCCAGAAAATCCTGCAGACAGTGCGGAATCACCAGCAAGGTGGTATCCCGGACCTCTGGCGGCGTATTTGCCAGCGCCACGAGTTCCTCGCGCAGCAAGTCCAGCACCTCCTGCGCCGTCGTGGCCCCGGTCACCACATAGTGAATCTGCCCTTTGACATGCACGGCCTTTGCAAAGGGGCAAAGATTCAGCCCGATGACCGCCCTCTCGAGCCACCGGACGGTGTCGTGGACGTAGGGGTCAACAGCGTGTGGAAGATTCGCCGCGTCGGCGGCCGTAACGGAGGATGTCATGAGCGCGCGCGCAAGCGCTGAAGAGGAAGCTCGGATTTTATCGGCGCCCGCAGTCTGACTGCGCGACGCCCAGGGAACCGCTCACGACTCCTGCAACAGCCGGCGCCCCGTGAGGCGCTCATGCTCCCGCACCGCAAAGCGATCTGTCATGCCGGCAATGAAGTCCGCCACGGCCCGGGCTCGTCCCTGGCCGTCGCCCGCCAGCGCCTGCGCGGCGAACGCTGGTTTCATTTCTCGGGGCTCGGTGCTGTAAGCCTCGAACAGCTCGCGCACGATGTCTCTGGCGTGACCGGTGGTTTCCATCACCCGGGGATGCCGGTAGAGGTGCTTGAAGAGAAACTGCTTGAGCGCCGTGGAACGTTCGCGCATGTCGTCGCTGAAGCGCACCAGGACGGGGAGTCGCCGCACCTCATCCGGATGGTCCGGCGCATGCGCGCGCAAGGCCGCATTCGTAGCGTCAATGACGTCATACACCTGCGCGCTCAGCATCCGCCGGATCGCCTCAAACAGCAAGCGGCGCTGCATTGACGCCCCGGCAAGAGCGGGATGCTCCGCCTGCGCCGACGACCGGTATGCATCAAACAAGGGAACATCCTGCAACTGGGCGAGGGTGATCAGTCCGGAGCGCACACCGTCGTCAATATCATGCGCGTTGTAGGCAATCTCGTCGGCCAGATTGCACAACTGCGCCTCCAGGCTCGGCCGCTCGTTGCGCAAGAACCGGGAACCCACACCGCCAGGCTCCCCTTCTTCCAGCAGCCTGGCATGCGCGCGCGAGCAGTGCTTGAGGATTCCTTCGCGGGTTTCAAACGTGAGGTTCAGCCCGTCATACAGCGGGTAGCGCTCTTCCAGCTGGTCTACGACCCTCAGGCTTTGCAGGTTGTGTTCAAAGCCCCCAAAGTCGGCCATGCAAGCATTCAGGGCATCCTGTCCGGCATGGCCAAACGGCGTGTGTCCCAGGTCATGGGCCAGGGAGATGGCCTCGACCAGGTCTTCGTTGATCCGCAACGAACGCGCAATGGAACGCCCCAGTTGCGCCACTTCCAATGAATGGGTCAGCCGGGTGCGAAACAGATCTCCCTCATGGTTGAGAAATACCTGCGTCTTGTAGACCAGCCGACGGAACGCCGTGGAGTGCACGATCCGGTCACGGTCGCGCTGGTATTCGGTTCGGGTGGGGGCCGGATGCTCCGGATGGCGCCGGCCCCGGGTATGCGCCGGATCCGATGCACATGGCAACCATTCCACGCCTCGGCTCACCACGGCCATCCCCCGGCGCACGGCGGCACGGGGCCCACAATGCGAATCACATCACACCTTGGCCGAGGTTCATTCACAACAAGCGTCGATGACTTCGCGCACGAGGGCGTCTGGAGCGGCACACACTGCCGCCTTACCAGGCCCATCGATCAACACGAACCGAATTTCCCCCGCGATCGATTTCTTATCGATCCGCATCAACTGCAAGTACCGCCCTGCATTGTCGTTTTTGTCAAGAAGGGGGCCCTTCGTTGGCAAACCAGCGCTCCGGACCAAATTCGCCAGCCGCTGCACAAAATCCGCATCCACCATGCCCATGCGCCTGGAAAGCTCGGCAGCCATCATCATCCCGGCTGCGACCGCCTCGCCGTGCAGCCACACGCCATAGCCCATTCCTGCTTCGATGGCGTGGCCAAAGGTATGGCCGAAGTTGAGAATGGCGCGCAGGCCGGTCTCCTTTTCGTCCTGCCCCACCACCCAAGCCTTGATTTCGCAGCAGCGGCGTACGGCATAGGACAGCGCGTCGTGATCGCGCTTCATCAGCCCGTCCAGAGCCCCCTCCAGCCAAGTCAGAAA
>DATLGV010000578.1:0-7738 GCA_035540275.1 Acidovorax sp.
GTTCACAAAAGCGGCGCCAGCAGGGGCGGCGTGGGGACAAGCGACAGGACCTATTATCAGGCGCCACCCTCCGCTGCGCTGTTGCGGTGTTTACTTCTGCTTGTCACCGCATGGCTGCACCGCTTCCTACCTTCACCACCCTCGGCTCCGGCCCCACCGTGCTCATGCTGCACGACGCGGACGGCGACCACCTCACCTTTGCGCCCCAGGTGGAGACCCTGGCCACCATGGGATACCGGGCCGTGGCCTGGGACATGCCCGGCTATGGCCACAGCGCGCCCGTGGAGCCCTATACCTTCAAGGCGCTGGCGCAGAGCTGCCTGGCGCTGATCGACGCCCTGCGCTGCGGCCCGGTTACGCTCGTGGGCCATGGCATGGGCGCCATGGTGGCACTGGAGGCGGCCGTGCGCGATGCATCGCGGGTGCGCCGCATGGTGCTGTGCGCAGGCGGCCCGGCGCTGGATGCGCAGGCCGTGCAGGACTGGGTGGCGCCGCGCGAGCACGCCCTCAAGGCCCTGGACGCGGGCGGCAGCATGGAGCAACTGGCCCAGACCCTGGTGCCGCAGTGCATCGGCACCGGTGCCCTGCCCGAAGGCGTGCGGCTGGCGGGCCATGCGCTGGGACGGGTGTTTCCGGGCGCCTACCGCCGCGCCCTGGCGGCCCTGCCCACGTTTGACCGGGGTGCGGCCGCGCTGGCGCACCTGGCCATGCCCGTGCTGCTGGTGGGCGGCGAACAGGACCGTTGCACGCCGCCCGTGGCGCTGCAGGCGCTGGCCCAGGTGCTGCCCGATGCGCAGACGGTGCTGCTGCCGCATGTGGGGCACTGGCCGCAGCTGGAAGACCCCGAGGGCTTTGATGCTGTGCTGCTCGATTTTCTGGCCCAGCGGCGCACGCTGCATTGACCCGTTTTGATCTCGCCGTGCCGGGCCCCCGCGTCCGGGGCATGAACGCTGCCTTTTTTCTCCATGTTGTTTACCGTCAAGAAAATCCTGTCTGCGCTGCTGCTGCCGCCGGTGTCCAGCATCGTGCTGGCGCTGTTCGGCCTGTGGCTGGCGCGCTACCACCGTCGCACCGGCAACGCGCTGGTGCTGCTGTCTCTGTTGTCGGTGCTGGTGCTGTCCTGGCCGCCGGTGTCGGACGCGCTGGTGCGCAGCCTGGAGCACTACCCCGCCGTCACGCCGCGCCAGTTGCCCGAGGCGAAGGTGCAGGCCATCGTGGTGCTGGGGGGCGGCGCCGACACCGTGGCGCCCGAATACGGGGTGGACGTGCTCAGCCGGGGTGCGCGCGAGCGGGTGCGCTATGCCGCCTACCTGCAGCAGCAGACGGGCTTGCCCATCCTGGCGACGGGGGGCTCGACGGGCGGCACACGGGCCGAGGCCCTGGTGATGAAGGACGTGGTGGAACGCGAGTTCAAGGGCCGGGTGCGCTGGACCGAAGTGGAGTCCCTCGATACCCGCAACAATGCCACCCGGTCGGCCGTCCTGCTCAAGGCGGCTGGCATCGAACGCATCGCGCTCGTCACCCACGGCTGGCACATGGTGCGTGCCGCCCGGGACTTTGAGCAGGCCGGGCTGCAGGTGCTGCCGGCGCCCATGGGCTTCAAAGGGGGGCAGGCGCGCAAGCTGTATCGCGTGCTGCCCCGCGCCTCGGCGCTGTCTGACAGCAGCCTGGCGCTGCATGAGTGGCTGGGCATATTGGCCCAGCGTGCTTCGCTGGACCGCTGAGATCAGCCCGCAGCAGGAGTGACCAGGAAGCGGCTGGCCGCTTCCACCGCCTGCGCATCGGCCTGCACGGCGCCCGGGGGGCCACCCTTGCCCCACAGGGCGCCGCCCCAGGCCATGGACAGAAACTGCGCGCACAGCGCTACCGAATCGATCATGGGCTGGGCCTTGGTGCGGTCGCCGCTGGTGGTGATGAGCGACAGCGTCTTGCGGCCCATGGCGTCCTTGAAGTCCAGGCCCGGCACGCGCATCCAGGCGCTCCAGTGGTCGAGGTAGGTCTTGAGCGGCGAGGGGATGCTGTACCAGTACACCGGCGCCACCCAAACGATGTGGCTGGCGGCCAGCGTGGCGTCCAGCAGGGTTTTCATGTCGCCCTCGGGCGGTGCGTAGGTGCCGGTGGTGTGGCGCTGGTCCACAAAGGGCGGCAACTGCATGCGTGCCAGGTGGTGCCAGGTTTGCTCCGTGCCCGCAGGCAGGGCGGCGGCGGCCTGCCGCGCCAGCCATTCGGTGTTGCCGAGGTGGCCGGGTTCGCGGGTGGACGTGGTGAGGAAGAGGTAGTGGGGTGCAGACATGGCCGGCATCGTAGCGGCACAGGCCCGTGTCTGCAGGCGCGCTGTGGGCGCCGCCCCTCAGGCCGCGACCACGGTGCGCGGCGCGCGCACGGCTTCGGCCCCCAGAAAGCCGAAGTTCATCGCAGGCTGCTCGCCGCTGATCAGCTCGGCCAGGGCCTTGCCCGAGCCCGCACCGTGCGTCCAGCCCAGCGTGCCGTGGCCCGCGTTGACCCAGAGCTTGCCCACGCGGGTGCGGCCGATGAACGGGATGTTGGTGGGCGTGGCGGGGCGCAGGCCGGTCCAGTACTGCGGGTTGCCGCCTTCTTCGGGCGTGCGGGTGTCGCACACGCCGGGCAGGATGGCCTCGATGCGGCGCGAGAGCATGTGGCAGCGGGCGCGGGCCAGGGCGCTGTCGAGGCTCAGGTCCCAGCCATTGAGTTCGATGGTGCCCGCCACGCGCAGGAAGTTGCCCAGCCGGCTCATGGCGATCTTCTTGCCGTCGTCGATGGTGGAGACCATGGGCGCGCCCTCGGGCCTGAGCAGCGGGAAGGTCGCGCTGTAGCCCTTGCCGGGGTAGATCGGCAGGTCCACGCCCACGCTGCGCAGCAGCGGTGCGCTGTACGAGCCGCAGGCCACCACAATGGCGTCCGCCTTCAATATGAAGTCTTTTTTACCGCTTGCGCTAGTGGAATTTGGCATGACTGCTACTGAATCAATAGCATTGCCAATCTTGTTCAGCCGCAGCACATCGTGGCCGTACAGGAACTGCACGCCCCGTGCCGCGCAGCGGCGGGCCAGTTCCTGCGTGAAGACCCGTGCATCGCCGCTTTCGTCGGTGCTGGTGTAGGTGCCGCCGGTGATCTTGTCGCCGTAGGCCTTGAAGGCCGGTTCAATCTTGAGCAGCTCTTCGCGGCTGACCAGGCGCCGCTGCACGCCGTGCTTGCGCATCAGTTCCACCGCATGGCCTGCGGCGTCAAACGATTTCTGGTCGGTGTAGAAGTGGGCAATGCCGCGTTCGAGCCGGTGGTATTCGATGCCGGTGGTTTTCACCAGGTCCTTCAGCGCGGCATGGCTGTAGGCGCCCAGCGCCACAATCTGCTGCACATTGCGCTCGAACGCTGCGTCGTTGCACTGCGCGAGGAACTGCAGGCCCCAGCGCCATTGCTGCCAGTCCATCTGCGGGCGAAACAGCAGCGGCGCCTCTTGATCGAACATCCACTTGAGCGCCTTGAGCGGCGCCTCGCGGTTGGCCCAGGGCTCGCAGTAGCTCACCGAGATCTGCGCTGCATTGGCAAAGCTGGTTTCGAGTGCTGCATCGGGCTGGCGGTCGATCACGATGACTTCGTGACCACGCTCCAGCAGGTGCCACGCCGTGCTGATGCCGATGATGCCGGCGCCGAGAACAATGGTTTTCATGTGCGGAATGCCTTGTGAGCCTTTGCGTGCCACACGCCCCAGTGCGGGACACGATGGGGCGCAGTGTGCGCGACATTGCATTCAACTAAAAGCAAAATTAAACTTACTCCAAAAACATCAGCGCATCTAATAAATAGCGCTGCCGAGACAACCCTCTTTTGTTCGATTCCGAGACCATGAGCACCTACGATCCCGCCGCCCTGGAATGCCTTGCCGCCATCGTTGAAGAGGGCGGCTTCGAGCGCGCTGCCCAGCGCCTCAATGTCACGCAGTCGGCCGTCTCGCAGCGCCTGCGCGCGCTGGAGGCGCAGGTGGGCTCGGTGCTCATCGTGCGCAGCCGCCCGCTGCGGCCCACGTCGGCCGGGCAGCTGCTGCTCAAGCACACCAAGCAGATGCGGCTGCTGCGCGCCGACCTGGAGCGCGACCTGCAGGAACTGGCGCCCAGCGCACCGGGCGGCTCGCGCGAGGACGAGCGCATCTCGATCGCCATCAACGCCGACAGCATCGCCACCTGGGCCATGGGCGCGCTGCACGACCTGGTGCGCCAGCGCCTGCCGCTCGAAATCATCGTGGACGACCAGGACTTCACGCAGGAATGGCTGCGCTCCGGGCAGGTGCTGGGCTGCGTGACCACGCTCAAGCAGGCGCTGCGTGGCTGCAAGATGGTGCCGCTCGGGGCCATGCCCTATGTGGCGGTGGCGTCGGCCAGTTACGCACAGCAGTACCTGCCGCAGGGGCTGACGCCGCACAACTTCCGCGAAGTGTCGTTTCTGTCGTTCAACCGCAAGGACGACATGGCGGCCGAGTTTGTGGCCCGTGCGTTCGGGCTCAAGCGCGTGGCGCTCAACCACCTTTTCGTGCCCGGCTCCGAGGCGCAGATGCGTGCGGTGGCCGCCGGCTGGGCCGTGGGGGTGATGCCGGAGCTGATGGCGCGGCAGGCGCTGGCCGACGGCAGCATGGTGAACCTGGCCCCGGGGCACTCACTGCCGATCCAGTTGTACTGGCATTGCTGGAACCTGGAGTCCGAGCTGCTGGATGCGTTGTCAGCCGCATTGACGGGTGCTGCCGCGCAGGCCCTGGTGTCCTGACACAGCCTTCGTGCCGGCGCGGCGGCACAGCGCAAGGCAGGCGGTGCGCCCGCAAAGGCGTGAACGACGTAGTTGCATTGCAACTTTGCCATTTATTTTTTTACTGCAATGTATAAAATGGACCCCATGCAAACGCCGCAACCCAAAGTCTCGTTCAAGGAGCAGATGCACCAGGCCCGCGAGGATGCGATCCTCCAGTCCACCTGCCGCCTTCTGGGTGAAAAAGCCTTCGACGCCATGACGATGGACGACGTGGCCAACGCCGTGGGCATCGCCAAGGCCAGCCTGTACAAGCATTTCTGCAGCAAGGAAGAGCTGTGCAGTGCCGCCATGGTGCAGATCCTGGGGCGCGTGCAGGCCTACCTGGCGGAGTTGCCGGCCTCCATGCCACCATTGGAAAAGCTGCATGCGCTGGTGCGCTGGTCGCTGGAGCGGCTGTTGACCAACGAGATGCCTTTGCTGCCCAGCCGCAACTCCACGCTGCGCGCCGTGCTCATGGCCAACAAGGACTACCTCAATGGCCTGGTGGCGGTGAGCGACCAGATCGGCGAATGGATCACCCAGGCCCAGGCCCAGGGCGTGATCAGCCCCACGCTGCCGCCGCTGGTGGTGCTCTACACCCTGTATGCGCGGGCCTGCGACCCGGTGGTGAGCTTTCTCAAGGAAAGCGGCCAGTATTCGGACGCCGAAATCGTGGAGCTGGTGGTGCGCACCTGCTTCGACGGCCTGGCGGCCCGATAAGCCGCACCCAGCAAAAAAGCCCGGCACGCCGGGCTTTTTTGCTGTGCGGACGCCCGCCGGGGGTGCACGGCCCCCGGGGTCCGGTCACTTGGGCAGGATCACCTTGTCCACCACGTGGATCACACCGTTGCTGGTGAACACGTCGGCCGCCACGATGCGGCTGGTGCGCATGTTCTGGTCGGTGATCACCAGGCTGGAATTGACGGTGAAGGTCTGGCCCTGCACGGTGGTGATGGCGGTGTTCACGGGCACTTCGGCCTTGAGCACGCGCGCGGGCACCACGTGGTAGGTCAGCACCTGGGTGAGCAGGGCCTTGTTGGCCAGCAGCGCTTCCTTGGTCACGCCCAGCTCGGTCAGCAGCGCCGCAAACGCGGCGTTGGTGGGGGCAAACACGGTAAAGGGGCCCGCGCCTTGCAATGTGCTCACCAGACCGGCTGCGACCACGGCCTCGACGAGGATGCTGAAGTCCGGCAGCGCCGAGGCGGTGGCCACGATGTCCTTGTCGGCGGGCAGCAGCACCTTGTCCACCAGATGCACCACGCCGTTGCTGGCCTGGATGTCGGTGCTGGTGATGGTGCTCACGCGGTTGCGGCCGTCGGTGATCTTCAGGCCGTTGTTCGACTCGATCTTGAAGAAGCCGCCCGACACCGGCGTGATCGCCTTGCCCAGGGGCACGTCGGCGCGCATCACCTTGCTGCCCAGCACGTGGTAGGTGAGCACGGCGGTCAGCAGGGGCTTGTTGGCCAGCAGCGCTTCCTTGGTCACGCCCAGTTCGGTCAGCAACGCCGCAAACGCTGCGTTGGTGGGCGCGAACACGGTGAGCGTGCCCGTGCTCAGCGTGGGCGCGAGGCCGGCGGCGACCACGGCTTCGACCAGGATGCTCAGCTCGGGGGTGTTTTGCGCCAGCTCGACGATGTTGCGCTGGGGTGCGTCATCGCCGCCCCCACAGGCCTGCAGCAGGGTGGTGCTGGCGCCCAGGGCGGCGGCCATCAGGACGGTGCGGCGATTGAATACGGTGTTCATGGCGGCTTCTCCTCGTGGATGGTGGGTGAAAAGAGCGGGGGTGCCGGTGGCTTACTGGGGCATCAGCACCGTGTCGATCGCATGGATCACGCCGTTGCTGGCGGCCACGTCGGTGGCGACGACCTTGGACTGGTCCACCATCACGCCCATGCTGGTGGCCACGGTGAGTTCCTGGCCTTGCACGGTCTTGACCTTGCCGGCCTTCACGTCGCTGGCCATGACCTTGCCGGGCACCACGTGGTAGGTCAGCACCTTGGTCAGTGCGGCCTTGTCGGCCAGCAGGCCGTCCAGCGTGGCCTTGGGAATCTTGGCGAAGGCTTCGTCGGTGGGGGCAAACACCGTGAACGGGCCGGGGCCCTTGAGGGTGTCCACCAGGCCGGCGGCCTGCACGGCGGCCACCAGGGTCTTGAAGTTGCCCGCCTTCACAGCGGTATCGACGATGTCTTGCGCCATGGCGCTGAAGGTGGCGCCAGCAGTCAGAGCGAGTGCAATCAGGGTCCTCTTCATGGGTCGTTCCTCTCGGTTTCGATGGAATTGACACGCCAAGATGGGCGTGGCGCGAATGTATAACCATTTGGTACGAAAGTAAACTCATTGGTTATACAATAACCATTTAGTCGTAACGAGATGAAAAAAAGCCCTGCAAGGCAGGGCTGTGGGCGGGGGATGCGCCGTTGGGCGCAGGGGGTCCGTGCGTTCAGCGAACGATCAGCAGCGGCACCTTGCTGTGGGCCAGCACCTGGGTGGTCACCGAGCCCATCACCAGCGTGGCGATGGCGCCATGGCCGTGCGAGCCCATGACCAGCAGGTCGAACTTGCCGGTGTCCGCCACCTTGGCGATGGTTTCGCCCACTGCGCCAACCTTGACGCTGCGCTTGGCATCCACGCCATGGCGACCCAGGAACTTGCACACCGGAGCGAGGATTTTCTCGGCTTCTTCCGCGTGGTAGTTGTCCACCACTTCCTTGCCCAGCGCGGCGCGCGCGCGGGGGGGCAGGGGGGCCTGCACCGTCAGCACGGTGTAGGTGTGGGTGCCGCCCAGCAGCTCTTCGTGGGTGGCCAGGTAGGCCAGCATCTTCTTGGTGTAGGCGCTGCCATCGACAGCAAGCAGGATGTTCATGGTGTTCTCCGAAATGGGATAAGGCAGACTACTCTGCGCGGGTGCCTGTTGTCTTGACCTGGGTCATGTTGTTCTGTT
>DATLGV010000579.1:0-6302 GCA_035540275.1 Acidovorax sp.
GGCGAGCCAGCAGGCGCTGGGCAAGGTTCAGCTTATTGCGGAGCGTGCCACCTGGCCGCTGCAGTTGGCCAAGGCAGACCGCTGGTGCGGCGCTGCCCCGACGGGAGGCGCAGCGGCGCGCAGCTGGGTGTTGGCAGGCGATGCAGCGCACAACGTGCATCCGCTGGCAGGGCAAGGGCTGAATCTGGGGCTGGCCGATGTGGCGACCTTGGCCGATGTGCTGCGCACCCGCGACTACTGGCGCAGCGTGGCCGACCTGCGGCTGCTGCGGCGTTACGAGCGCCAGCGAAAAGCAGCCCTGGCAGCGATGGGACTGGCGACCGATGGATTGCAGCAACTGTTTGCCCGCCAGGAGGCCCCCTGGCAGGCGCTGCGCAACTGGGGCATGAAGGGCTTCGAGCGCAGCGGCATGCTGAAGGATTTTGTGGCCCGCCAGGCCATGGGGATGCGCTGAGCGCACAAGTTTGATTGAACGGAAACATGATGAAACTGACCACTGTCTTGCTGACCGTCGCGGCAGCCACCCTGAGCCTGGGCGTCGCGGCGCAAGAGGCCGCCATCCGCAAGGCCCTGGCCGAACGCATCCCCCAGATGGACAAGATCGATGAAGTGAGCGCCACGCCCATGAAAGGGCTGTACGAAGTGCGCATCGGCACCGACCTGTTCTACACCGACGCCAAGGGCGACTACGTGATCCAGGGGGAGCTCATCGACTCCAAGGCGCGCCGCAACCTGACCGAAGACCGCATCAACAAGCTCACCGCTGTGAGCTTCTCGGCCCTGCCCCTGAAGGATGCCGTGACCATCGTGCGCGGCGACGGCAAGCGCAAGGTGGCCGTGTTCGAGGACCCCAACTGCGGCTACTGCAAGCGCTTCGAGCGTGACCTGCAGCAGATCAGCAACGTGACGGTGTACCTCTTCCTGTACCCCATCCTGAGCCCGGATTCGGCCGAAAAGTCGCGCAACATCTGGTGCTCCAAGGACCAGGCCACCGCCTGGCAAGACCAGATGGTGCGTGACAAGCCCGCGCCCGCCGCCAGTTGCGACACCAGCGCGCTGCAGCGCAACCTGGCTTTCGGAAAGAAGCACAAGATCACCGGCACGCCCACCTTGATTTTTGCCAACGGCACACGGGTGCCGGGTGCCATCGGAGCCCAGGAGGTGGAAAAACGCCTGGCCGAAGCCGCCAGCGACACGGCATCCGCCAATTGACCGCCCGCTAAAAGCCTCCGACCGACGACCCCGCGCGGCCCCTGCGCCGCACACGCCATGCCTCTCTCCCGCCCAGCCTCTGCCGCAGACGTTCACTACCGCGTCGAACCCACGGACCTGCACGCGCATCTGTTCACCGTGACGCTGACGGTGCAGCGGCCCGCGGCGTCGCAAGAGCTGTCGTTGCCCGTCTGGATTCCGGGCAGCTACCTGGTGCGGGAGTTCTCCAAGAATCTGCAGGCTCTGGCGGCGCGGCAAGGCCAACGCGCCGTGCCGCTGGTCCAGTTGGACAAGCACCGCTGGCAGGTGCAATGCACGGCGGGCAGGCCCTTGGTGCTGTCCTACCAGGTGTGCGCCTACGACAGCTCCGTGCGCACGGCCTGGCTAGACGCGTCCCGTGGATTTTTCAACGGCACCAGCCTGTGCCTGCGCGTGCATGGCCGGGAGCAACAGCCCCACACACTGGAGCTGGTACGCACGGCCGCCACAGCGACCTGGGCTGCCGCCACCGGTCTGCGGCCCCTGGATGCCGACAAGCAAGGTTTTGGCCTGTACGCGGCGGCCGACTACGATGAACTGGTGGACTGCCCGGTGGAGCTGGGCAACTTCTGGGTGGGGCGCTTCAAGGCCTGCGGCATTGCCCACCAGTTTGTGGTGGCTGGTGCGGCACCGTCGTTCGATGGCAAGCGCCTGCTGGCCGACACGCAGAAAATTTGTGAAACCGCCATCCGCTTCTGGCACCGCGAAGACAAGGCGCCGTTCAAAAGCTACGTCTTCATGCTCAACGCCGTGGGAGATGGCTATGGCGGGCTGGAACACCGCAACTCCACGGCGCTGATCTGCGGGCGGCGTGACCTGCCCCGTCAGGGCGAGGCACGCGCCAGTGAGGGCTACACCACGCTGCTGGGCCTCATCAGCCACGAATACTTTCACACCTGGAACGTCAAGCGCCTGCGGCCCGCCGAGTTCGCCCGCTACGACTATGCGCTGGAGAACTACACCGCACTGCTGTGGTTCTTCGAGGGCTTTACCAGCTACTACGACGACCTGCTGCTGCGCCGCGCGGGGCTGCTGGACGACGCGACCTACCTCAAGCTCGTCACCAAAACCATCAACCAGGTACTGCAAACGCCGGGCCGGTCGGTGCAAACCGTGGCCCAGGCCAGTTTTGACGCGTGGGTGAAGTACTACCGGCAGGACGAAAACACACCCAACGCCACCGTCAGCTACTACACCAAGGGCTCTCTGGTGGCCCTGTGCCTGGACCTGGCCCTGCGGCGCGAAGGCAAAGCCACGCTGGACGATGTGATGCGTGAACTTTGGAAGCGCTGCGCGGGCGGCCCGATGACCGAAGCGGATCTGCGCGCCGTGCTCCACGACCTGGCCGGCCGCCCCTTCGACAAGGAGCTGGCACACTGGGTGCACAGCACCAAGGACCTGCCCCTGGAGGAACTGCTGGCCGCCCACGGTGTGGCGCTCAAGGCCGACCGACCGCAGTTGGCCCAACGCCTGGGCCTGCGCGTGGCGGAGAACCACAGCGTGCAGATCAAGACCGTGCTGCGGGGCGGCGCCGCAGAGAAGGCCGGGATGTCTGCGGGCGACGAGTGGCTGGGCGTGGAGGTGCAGGGCCAGGGCTGGCGCATCAGCAAGCTCGACGACGTGAGCTTCTGCGCGGGCAACGACACCCGCCTGCGCGCACTGGTTGCCCGCGATGGGCGACTGTTGCACCTGCCGCTGGAACTGCCACCGACCGGGGCCGACGCTCCGACCAAGGGCCGACGCAACGCCGCCGCGACATCCATGGCACCAGACACCATCAGCCTGACGGTGACAGACGCCGCCGCGCTGGGACGCTGGCTGGCCTGACGGCAGCAAAGCCCCACCGCCTTGGGTATATTGCTTCAGCTTTCATAACCAACCATAACCCCCAGGAGATTTCATGGCTTACGAAACCATCGAGGTGCGCGTTGAAGCGGACAAGGTCGGCATCATCACCCTCAACCGGCCCAAGCAGCTCAATGCGCTGAACGACCAACTCATGAATGAACTGGGCGCTGCCCTCAAGGCCTTCGATGCGGACGAAAAGATCGGCTGCATGATCGTCACCGGCAGCGAAAAGGCTTTTGCGGCGGGCGCGGACATTGGCGCCATGGCCAAGTACAGCTTTGCCGACACCTACAAGGGCGACTACATCACCCGCAACTGGGAGACCATCCGCTCCATCCGCAAGCCCGTCATTGCCGCCGTCAGCGGCTTTGCACTGGGCGGCGGCTGCGAGCTGGCCATGATGTGCGACTTCATCATCGCCGCCGACAATGCCAAGTTCGGCCAGCCCGAGATCAAGCTGGGCGTGATCCCTGGTGCCGGTGGCACGCAGCGCCTGCCCCGCGCCGTGGGCAAGTCCAAGGCCATGGACATGGCACTGACAGGCCGCATGATGGACGCCACCGAAGCCGAGCGCGCCGGGCTGGTCAGCCGCGTGGTGGCTTACGACAAGCTCATGGACGAAGCGCTGGGCGCTGCCATCATCATCGCCGGCTTCTCGCAGATCGCCGTCATGGCGGCCAAGGAATCGGTCAACCGTGCCTTCGAGGGCACACTCGCCGACGGCGTGATGTTCGAGCGCCGCCTGTTCCACGCGCTGTTTGCCACCCAGGACCAGAAGGAAGGCATGGACGCGTTCATGAACAAACGCACGGCAAACTTCACACACCAATAATTTTTGTTCTATAATCTTAGTCTGCGGTCGTATAGCTCAGTTGGTTAGAGCGCAGCATTCATAATGCTGATGTCGGTGGTTCAAGTCCACCTACGACCACCAAACACAAAAACCCACAGTGAGGCAACCCACTGTGGGTTTTTTCTTTCAGGCGAGCCCCAGAGCCCGCTCCAGTGCCCATCGATGCACGGCGCCGCTTGACTTGCCCGAGGGATGTGCCACGCTGGCAAGCCCTTCTAAAATTGTGCCTTCAGCCCCTGGATGTAAACCATGAACCGCTGCACCACACGCTCTCCCGGCCCCGCCCCCTCCCGCCGGGTACCTCGATTTTTCTCTGCTGCCTTGCTGGTGGTGATGGCTGGCACAGCCCTCTGCACCGTGGCGCCCGCCTCGGCACAGACCCAGCCCGGCCTGGGCCTTCCACGCCCCTTCCCCGAGGCCGCACTGCGCGGCACGTTGAGCATCAACACCGCATCCGAAGCCACACTCAACGGCAAGACGGTTCGCATAGCCCCGGGCATGCGGCTGTTCAGCCCCCAGAACACCCTGGTCATGGCGCACACAGTGCTGGGCCAGACCTTCAAGGTCAACTACGTGCTGGAGAACAGCACCGGCATGCTGCACGCTGCCTGGATCCTGACCGAAGGCGAGGCCGCCCAGCCCCGCAAGGGCAGCGACACCATCATCACCAACATCACGACCAGCTCGGGCGCTGCGCTGAAGTAACCCTTTAGCGGCGCTGCTGCCAGGCCCCTGCTCCGCTGGCCCCTTCACAGTCTCCGCGCCTTGCCGGGTGCGGTGTTTGCTTGCTCTTTTGCGAAATTGCCATGGCCAAAAAAGTCTTTATCAAAACCTTCGGCTGCCAGATGAACGAGTACGACTCGGACAAGATGGCCGACGTGCTCAATGCCGCCCAAGGCTACGAGCCCACGCAGAACGTGGACGAGGCCGATCTCATCCTCTTCAACACCTGCTCGGTGCGCGAAAAGGCGCAAGAGAAGGTCTTCAGCGACCTGGGCCGCATCAAGCACCTGAAAGCGCGTGGCGTGAAGATTGGCGTGGGCGGCTGCGTGGCCAGCCAGGAGGGCGCCGAAATCATCAAGCGCGCCCCCTATGTGGACGTGGTGTTTGGCCCCCAGACCCTGCACCGCCTGCCCGAGATGCTCAACCAGCGTGAACGGTTGGACAAACCGCAGGTGGACATCAGTTTCCCGGAGATCGAGAAGTTCGACCACCTGCCGCCCGCCCGCATCGAAGGCGCCTCGGCCTTTGTGTCGATCATGGAAGGCTGCAGCAAATACTGCAGCTACTGCGTGGTGCCCTACACCCGTGGCGAAGAGGTGAGCCGCCCGTTTGACGACGTGCTGGTGGAAGTGGCGGGCCTGGCCGACCAGGGCGTGAAGGAAATCACCCTGCTGGGCCAGAACGTGAACGCCTACCTGGGCAAGATGGGCGGCACGGCCGAGATTGCCGACTTTGCGCTGCTGCTGGAATACGTTTCGGACATTCCGGGCATCGAGCGCATTCGCTACACCACCAGCCACCCCAACGAGTTCACGCCCCGGCTGATCGAGGCCTACGCCAAGCTGCCCAAGCTGGCCAGCCACCTGCACCTGCCCGTGCAGCACGGCAGCGACCGTATCCTGATGGCCATGAAGCGCGGCTACACCGCCATGGAATACAAGAGCACGGTGCGCAAGCTGCGCGCCATCCGCCCCGACCTGGCCATGAGCAGCGACTTCATCGTGGGCTTCCCCGGCGAGACCGAGGACGACTTCAACAAGATGATGAAGCTGATCGACGACATCCACTTCGACAACAGCTTCAGCTTCATCTTCAGCCCCCGCCCCGGCACGCCTGCTGCGGGCCTGCACGATGACACGCCGCACGACGTGAAGCTGCGCCGCCTGCAGGAACTGCAGGCCGTCATCAATGCCAACATCAAGTCCATCAGCGAAAGCCGCGTGGGCACCGTGCAGCGCATTTTGGTGGAGGGCGCCTCCAAGCGCGATGCGGGCGAGCTGATGGGCCGCACCGAATGCAACCGCGTGGTCAACTTTGCTGGGCAGCCCCGCCTGGTGGGGCAGATGGTGGATGTGACCATCACCGAAGCCAAGGCCTACACCCTGCGCGGCGAGGTGCTGACGCACGAAACCGCCGCACTGCCCGGCTGACGCGCGGGTACCGACGCCCCGCACGCCGCGCGCCCTTTTGGCTGCAATGCCCACCCCCAGCACACCGCCCACTGCACCGCCACCCGCCGAAGGCCTGCTGCATGGACTCTCCTTCCAGCAACTGTTGTTGCTGGCCTTCGTGCTGGTTGCTGGGGTGCTGGGGATCAGCTCGCTGCGGGCCTTGCACACGCTGGAAC
>DATLGV010000580.1:0-1933 GCA_035540275.1 Acidovorax sp.
GCCCTTGGTGCTGCTGATGTTGACGGTCTATCTGGTGAGCCGCCGTCTGGCTGCGCGGTATGCGGTCGTCATCACCTTTGCCGCGGCAGTGGCGTTTGTGGCCACCCAGGGGCAGATGGCCTGGTCGGCGGTGCAGCTGGAGCTGGCCCAGCCGGTTTTCACCGCCCCCCAGTTCAGTGTGGCAGCCGCCGTCAGCCTGGCGATTCCTTTGTTTGTGGTGACCATGGCTTCGCAAAATCTGCCCGGTGTGGCGGTCATCCGTGCGTCGGGCTACGACCTGCCCATTTCGCGGCTCATCACGCTCACGGGCCTGGCCACCCTGGTGCTGGCGCCTTTTGGCGCGTTCGCGCTCAATTTCAGTGCCATCACTGCCGCAATGTGCATGGGCCCCGAGGCGCACGCCGACCGCCACCGGCGCTACACGGCCGCTGTGACGTGTGGCGCCATCTATGTGGCGATCGGTCTGTTTGGCGCGGTCATCACCGGGCTGCTCACCGCCTTTCCCAAAGAGCTGGTGGTGGCCATTGCGGGTTTGGCCCTGCTGGGCACCATCGGCAACGGTCTGGCGGCGGCGCTGCGGGACGAGTCGCACCGCGAGGCGGCACTTATCACCTTTCTCGTCACCCTCAGCGGCGTGGTCATTGTTGGGGTGGGCTCGGCCTTCTGGGGCGTGGTCGCCGGCAGCATTGCGCTATTTGTGCAACAGTACAGGCGTTCGCAGGCCAGCGGCGCGTAAGCCGCCTTGGCTGCCTGGGCCCATGGCCTCCTCCATTCCTTGACCCGACACCATGAAACTGCTCTTCATCGCCGACCCGCTGCAAAGCTTCAAGATCTATAAAGACACCACCTTTGCCATGATGCGCGAGGCGCAGCGGCGCGGTCACACCCTCACGGTGTGCGAGCCGCAGCACATCACCTGGCAGCGCGGCAGCAAAGTCACCGTCCGGGTCCAGGACATCCGCCTTACAGGAGATGCCACCCACTGGTACGAGGCCCAGACGCAGCGCAGCGCAGCATTGGCAGACTTCGATGCCGTGCTCATGCGCAAGGACCCGCCCTTCGACAGCGAATACTTTTACGCGACCCACTTGCTGGAGCAGGCAGAGCGCGATGGTGCGCGTGTGTTCAACAAGCCCAGCGCCTTGCGCGACCATCCGGAAAAGCTGGCCATCATGGAGTTTCCCCAGTTCATCGGTCCCACGCTGGTCACCCGGGATGCGGAAGACATTCGCCGTTTCCACGCGGAGCACCAGGACATCATCCTCAAGCCCCTGGATGGCATGGGCGGCATGGGGATCTTCCGCGTGGGGCCGGATGGCCTCAACCTGGGCAGCATCACCGAAACCCTGAACCGCCACGGCGCACAGAGCGTGATGGTGCAAAAGTTTCTGCCCGAGATCCTGGAGGGCGACAAGCGCGTTCTCATCATTGGTGGCAAGCCTGTGCCGTTCTGCCTGGCGCGCATTCCCCAGGGCAGCGAAGTACGGGGCAATCTGGCTGCTGGCGGCAAGGGCGTAGCACGCCCTCTGTCTGCGCGGGATCGTGAGATTGGAGAGGCGCTGGGCCCGGTGCTGCAGTCGCGCGGCCTGCTATTGGCCGGGGTGGACGTGATCGGCGACTGCGTCACGGAGATCAATGTCACCAGCCCGACCTGCTTCCAGGAGATCTTTGATCAGACAGGCTGCGACGTGGCCTTCCTGTTCATCGATGCGCTGGAGGCGGCTGTGGCGGGTGCGCGCAGCTGATCGGCACGGTGGTTTTTCGCAAAGTTCTTCGGGTTTCCCCTGCTGTTGGGTGTAACCCGTGCTATAGTCGAGGGCTTCGCTACTGAGACCTGAGTGCAAAAGTGATCGGGTTCTGAGGGTAGTTTGTGGTGGTGCTTAGGCGCTGCAGCAGATGGTCCGGAAGGTTGGCGAAGAAAGTTTGGTTTTGT
>DATLGV010000581.1:0-1984 GCA_035540275.1 Acidovorax sp.
CCGCCGCCATGCACACCGCCGTGGGCGCGTTGAAGTTGTTCGTCTGCTGCGGGCTGGTGCCGGTGAAGTCGATGGTGGCGCTGCGGCTTTGCGCATCCACCTTCACGGCCACGCTGATCTGCGCGCCGTTGTCCAGGGGCAGAGTGAAGCTGCCATCCTTCAACCGTGTGATCACGCGGCGCACGGATTCTTCGGCGTTGTCCTGCACATGGCGCATGTAAGCCTGCACGACATCGAGGCCAAACTCGGCCACCATGCGGCGCAGCTCCTGCTGGCCCTTCTCATTCGCTGCGATCTGCGCGCGCAGGTCGGCCATGTTCTGCTGCGGGTTGCGGCTGGGGTATTCGCCGCTTTCCAGCAGCGCAATCATCTCGGCCTCGCGCAACACGCCACGCTCCACCAACTTCACGTTGTTGATTTGCACGCCCTCTTCTTCGATGCGCGTGGAGAACGGCGGCATGGAGCCCGGCGTGGTGCCGCCCACATCGGCATGGTGGCCCCGGCTGCCCACATAGAACGTGGGTGCGACTTCATCGGCGATGTAGACCGGCGTGATGACCGTGATGTCGGGCAAATGCGTGCCGCCGTGGTACGGGTCGTTGAGTACGAACACATCGCCGGGCTGCATCTTGCCGTGGTTCTCGCGGATCACCGTCTTGATGCTCTCCCCCATCGAACCCAGGTGCACCGGCATGTGCGGCGCGTTGGCAATCAGGTTGCCCTCGGCATCGAACAGTGCACAGCTGAAGTCCAGCCGCTCCTTGATGTTCACCGAGTAGGCCGTGTTCTGCAGCTGCAGCCCCATCTGCTCGGCAATGTTCATGAACAGGTTGTTGAACACCTCCAGCAGCACCGGGTCCACCGTGGTGCCCACAGCATGCTGCACGGCGCGCGCCACGCGGCGGTTGAGCAGCAGGTGGTCCAGGTCGGTCAGCGCAGCCTCCCAGCCGGGCTCGACTATTGTTGTGGCGTTCTTCTCGGCAATGATGGCCGGGCCAGGGATCACATCGCCGGGGCGCAGGTCCTCACGCACCACCAGAGCGGCGTCGTGCCACGCGGGCACGCCGTCCACGCCGCCGGTGTACATGCGTACGGTGCTGCGGCGCGGCACCTCGCGTGCGGGCTGCAGCGCATGGCGCGGCTCCTCGGGGGCATCGCCAGGCACCACGGCTTCAACCGATACCGCCTCCACCACCAATCCCTTGCCCTGCATCAGGAACGCAAAGCGCTGGCGGTAGGCAGCTTCGAACCCTGCGGTGATCTCGGCCAGCGAACCAAACGGAACAATCAACGCCGAGTCGCTGCCCTCGTAGCGCACATGCACGCGACGGTGCACCACGGCAGTGCCCGCGCCCACCTGCTGGCGCTCCAGCTCGGTGCGTGCGGTGGTGGCCAGGTGCTCCAGCGTGGCTTCGATGCCCGCGAGTGCCTCCGGCACGAGCTTCGTTTCTACGGCCTGTTCGCGGATCACGTTCTGGTCGGCCAGGCCCATGCCGTAGGCGCTGAGCACACCGGCCAGCGGGTGCACAAACACGCGCGTCATGCCCAAAGCGTCGGCCACCAAACACGCATGCTGGCCGCCCGCACCCCCAAAGCATTGCAGCGTATAGCGTGTCACGTCATACCCGCGCGCCACGCTGATCTTCTTGATCGCATTGGCCATCTGCTGCACGGCGATCTGGATAAAGCCGTGGGCCACGTCCTCGGCGCTGCGGCCGGTTTGCGTGGCCAGGTCGCCAAACTTCTGCGCCACCGCATCACCGTCCAGCGCCTCGTTGGCCGCGTGGCCAAACACCTTGGGGAAATGCGCGGGCTGGATCTTGCCCACCATCACGTTCGCATCCGTCACGGCCAGCGGGCCGCCCCGGCGGTAGCTGGCGGGGCCGGGGTTGGCGCCCGCGCTCTCGGGGCCCACGCGGAAGCGCGCGCCGTCAAAGCCGAGGATGGAGCCGCCACCGGCCGCCACGGTGTGGATGCTCATCAT